>CAZCYE010000084.1:0-4371 GCA_964502775.1 uncultured Bifidobacteriaceae bacterium
CGAACGCATCCCGGTGAAGATCGCGATCCTGAACAACGCCTACCTGGGCATGGTGCGCCAGTGGCAGGAGCTGTTCTACGAGGAACGCTACAGCGAGGTGTACCTCTCGCCCGACCTGCCCGACTACGTCGGTTGGGCCGAGGCGATGGGCTGCGTGGGGTTCCGGGTCGACAGCCCCGACGACGTGGCGCCCACCATCGAGAAGGCCAACGAGGTGGACGACCGGCCGGTGGTCGTGGACTTCCGGATCGACTACCGCGAGAAGGTCTACCCGATGGTGCCGCCGGGGTCATCCAACGACGAGATCATCGTCGATCCCGCGCACGATCCCTACGGCGAGCGGTGAGGGGCCCGATCATGGATCACCACATTCTCAGCGTGCTCGTCGAGAACCGCTTCGGCGTGCTCACCCGCATCGCGGGGCTGTTCGCGCGGCGCGGCTTCAACATCGTGTCGCTCGCGGTCAGCCCCACCGAGGACGAGCGCTTCTCCCGGATGACGATCGTGGTGGACGCGGCCTCGACGCCCCTCGAGCAGGTGACCAAGCAGCTCAACAAGCTCATCCCGGTCATCAAGGTGACCGAGCTCACGCCCGACGAGGCCATCGAGCGTGAGCTCATGCTCGTGACGGTGCGGGCGAGTGCCGAGGCCCGCTCCCAGATCACCGAGCTCGCGGCGATCTTCGAGGCTCGCATCGAGGACGTGGGAACGGAGTCGCTCACGATCCTGGCCGCGGGCGCACCCGAGAAGCTCGACTCGATGACCGACCTATTGGGCCCGTTCGGCATCGTGGAGCTCCAGCGCTCAGGGCGGGTCGCGTTGGCCAAGCTCGCCCGCCGCCCGGCCCGGCTGCGAGCGGTACGTTCCCAAGGCGTGTGACTACGGTTTCGATGTCGGCGGCTGCCCCGCACGCCGCCGGGCCCCGAGGAGGAGCGATCCGATGCCCGCGACGATCTACTACGACGACGATGCCGATGTGGCCCAGCTGGAGGGCCGCAAGGTCGCCGTCCTCGGGTACGGCTCCCAGGGTCACGCGCACGCGCTGAACCTGAAGGACTCGGGCGTCGATGTGCGAGTGGGACTGCGCGAGGGGTCGCGGTCCTGGGAGAAGGCCGAGGCGGCAGGGCTGCGAGTGGTGACCACGGCCCAGGCCTGCAAGGAGGCCAACGTCATCATGGTGCTGATCTCCGACACCGAGCAGGCCCGCGTCTACGAGACCGACATCGCCCCCAACCTCGACGAGCGGGATTCGCTCGCGTTCGCGCACGGCTTCAACATCCACTACGGCCAGATCCGCCCGCCCAAGGGAGTCGACGTGTGGATGATCGCGCCCAAGGGCCCGGGCCACCTCGTGCGCCGGACCTTCGAGGAGGGCGGCGGGGTGCCGTCGCTCGTGGCCGTCGCCGCCGACGAGACGGGCAAGGCGCACCAGACCGCGCTCGCCTACGCGCGGGCCATCGGCTCCACCCGCGCCGGTGTGCTCGACACCACGTTCGAGGAGGAGACCGAGACCGATCTCTTCGGCGAGCAGGTCGTGCTCTGCGGCGGCCTCACCGAGTTGATCATGTCGAGCTTCGAGACGCTCGTGGAGGCCGGCTACCAGCCCGAGTCGGCGTACTTCGAGACGTTGCACGAGGTGAAGCTGATCGTGGACCTCATCTACGAGGGTGGGATCGCCAACATGCGCTACTCGATCTCGAACACCGCCGAGTACGGCGACATGACCCGAGGTCCCCGGATCGTCACCGACGCCACACGGGCCGAGATGCGCAAGATCCTCGCCGAGGTCCGCAGCGGTGAGTTCGCGCGCGAATGGATCCTCGAGAACCAGGCCGGCCGGCCGGTGTTCAACGCGTTGCGTCGCCGCGCCGCCGAACACCCCATCGAGGAGGTCGGCGACCGGCTGCGGTCGATGATGCCCTGGATCGCCGAGGGCCGGGGTCGCCCTCGCGACATCTCGGGCGGCTGATCGACTCTCGCCGCGTGCCCGGTCGCCCGACGGTGAGTCGCCCGAACGATGGGTCGCCGCGTGGGTGAGCCTCGTGGGTGAGCCTCGTGGGTGAGCCTCGTGGGTGATCTGGGGGAGGTCGCGCTGGCGGTCACCGTCGGCTACCTCGTGGGCACCGCGCCCACCGCGCACCTGGTCACGCGGATCGTGACCCGTGGGCAGCTCGACATCCGCCGGGTCGGCAGTGGCAATCCCGGCGGTCTCAACACGATGCGTGCGGTGGGGACCCGCTGGGGTGCGCTCGTCGTGCTCGGCGATCTGGGCAAGGGTGCACTGGCGTGCGTGCTCGGCGCGCGGATCGGGGGTGATGCGGGCATCTATGCCGCGGCCCCGGCCGCGGTCCTCGGGCACGTGTTCCCGGTCTGGGCCCGCTTTCGGGGCGGCAAGGGAGTGGCCACCGCGGCGGGCTCGTTGCTGGTGATGGGCCCGCTCGTGCTGGCCGTCGCCGCGTTCGGCGCGGCGCTGGCGGCGATCCCTCGCCGTGACCCGGCTCGCCTCGCGCGCGTCGCGGTGGTCACGTGGATCGTCGCTGCCGCACTGTGGTGGGCCACCGCGGCACCCGAGCTGTGGGGCCCCGAGCCGGCGGTGGGCCTGGTGGGGGCGAGCCTGGTCGGGGGCGCGCTCGTGCTCTGGCGCTTCGGGGCCGTCGGTGGCCGGCGCTGACGCTCTGAGGCGCGCGGCCGCTATTCGGCGAGCTCGGCCTCGGCCGTGCGGATCTCGCTCACGATTCGGGTGATCTGCGCCTCGGCGTCGGCCGGCGCCACCGCCGTGCGCTGGAGGTACACGACGCCGCCGAGCTCTTCCTTGAGGTTGTCGATGCGGCGCTTGGTCTTCTGCTCGTGGACCTTCTCCTTGGTTGCCTCGGCGCCCTCCTTGGCCTTCTCGCCGACGGTCTTCGCCGCACCCTTCGCCTTGTCGAGCAAGCTCATGAGACGTCCTCCCTCTGGGTGCGCGCCCCTCCGGGCGCACGCCGTTGGTGCGCGCGGCCGGGTCGGGTTCCTGGTCGCGGCGCGGTTGGTTGCGCTGCTGTGGGCGCTGGCGCCCAGGTTACGCGCCGGCTCGAGGGGCCGATACTGCTCGCATTTGGCTCCGGCCTCGATGCCTCGATGCCTCGATGCCTCGGCGGGCTCGAAGCGCCGGGGAGGCCGATGGGGCAGCGGCGCCAAGAGCCTCGCGAAGGACGCGCGGCCTGCTCGGCAGCGGCCGACCCGGCCCCCCCGGCGATCCCGTTCCCACCGCGACGAGCCGAGTCGAGCCGTCACGGCCCGACTCACGCGGTTGTTCGCGTCCAGGCTAGGCGAGCGTCGCGGCGGCGTCACCAGCCGCGCAGGTCCAGTGCCCAGACCTCGGCTACCTCACCGTCGCCGGTCACGAGGTGGAGCCGCTCGTGGTAGGCGACGGTGGGGTCGATGTGGGCGGGCCACACCCGGATGCGCTGTCCGATCTCGGGCAGCGCCATGGGACCGCCCGGGGCATTGGGGTCGGGCGAGAACGTCACGTGCTCGTCGGAGCAGAACCACACGAACGCCCCGTCGATGGCGGGATTGCCATGGTCCATGCCGAGTGCCTTGAGCCCGCAGTCGGCGACCGCGTACCCGTCACCACGATTCACCGACACCACGGTGGCCTCCACCCACAACGCCTTCCCGAACCCGAGGTCGAGCGCGGCGTAGGCCGTGTCCATGAGCGCGTACGAACCGGCCTGGATCTCGGTGGCGAGGGCGTTGCAGTCGAACGTGCCGGTGCCGCCCGCCGAGATCACGTCGCCCCCCACGAGGCGGTGGGCTTCGGCGAGCAACGCCATGCTCTCGGCCGTCTTGGCCTCCCGCTCCGCCCGGTTGGCCAGACCGACGACATGGCCCTCGTAGCCCATCACGCCGCGCACCTCGAGGCCCCGAGCGCGGGCGTGGTCGGCCATACGGCCCGCATCGCCCGGCCGGCAGCCGCACCGCGGGAGCCCCACGTTCACGTCGACCACGCACTCGCGCAGCCCCGCGTGCGCGGCGGCGTCGATCGTGGCCTGCGAGTCGACCGCCACGGTCACGCGGGCGTCGAGCGCGGCCATGGCGCCGAGTCGCTCGGCGTCGAGCACCTCGTTGGCGAGCAGGAGGTCGTCGCCCAGGCCCGCGCCGGCCATGCCCAGGACCTCGCGGGGCGTCGCACAGGTGAAGCCGTGATGGCCGTGGTCCCGTTGGCGTAGCGCCAGACGCGTGGCCTTGTGGGCCTTGACGTGGGGTCGGCACCGGTCCCCGGGGAGTGCCGCGGCCATGGCTGCGAGGTTGCCCTCGAGCACACCGGCGTCGACGACCAGGGCGGGGGTGGGCAGCGATTCGACGTGCACGGGTGGCGAGCATGCCACCTCT
>CAZCYE010000084.1:4471-6425 GCA_964502775.1 uncultured Bifidobacteriaceae bacterium
CTGGATTCGTGGGAGTGATCGCTCCTAGAGTTGGGCCCATGGCCGGGCGCATCGACCTCGACGCCCAGGGCCGAGTCCGCACGATCCGGCCCGGTGCCGATTGGCAGGTGGCCGAGACGGGCTTCGGAGACGTCCGCTACGAGACGGCCGACCTCGGCCACGGGCGGGTGGCAAAGCTCACGATCTGCCGGCCCGAGGTCCGCAACGCGTTCCGCCCCCAGACGCTCTTCGAGCTGCGCGACGGCTTCGAGCTCGCCCGTGACGATCCCGCGGTCGGGGTCGTGCTGCTCACCGGCGAGGGACCGGAGGCGTTCTGCTCGGGTGGCGACCAGCGGGTGCGCGGCGACGACGGATACCAGGGTGACGACGGCGTCGGTCGTCTCAACGTGCTCGACCTCCAGGTCCAGATCCGGCGCCTGCCCAAGCCGGTGGTGGCGGTGGTGGCCGGGTACGCGATCGGGGGTGGTCACGTGCTGCACGTGGTGTGCGACCTCACGATCGCCGCCGACAACGCGCGCTTCGGCCAGACCGGTCCCCGCGTGGGCTCCTTCGACGGCGGCTACGGCTCCGGTCTGCTCGCCCGCTCGGTGGGCCAGAAGAAGGCACGCGAGATCTGGTTCCTCTGCGAGCAGTACGACGCGGCCACCGCGGAGGGGATGGGGCTGGTGAACAAGGTGGTGGCGCTCGAGGACCTGGAGGTGGAGGCCGTCGCCTGGTCCGAGCGGATGCTCGGCCACAGCGCGCTCGCGTTGCGGGTGCTGAAGGCGTCGCTCAACGCCGCCGACGACGGGCTCGCCGGCATCCAGCAGCTCGCGGGTGACGCAACCCTCCTGTACTACCTCGGGGAGGAGGCTCGGGAGGGCAAGCAGGCGTACCTCGAGAAGCGCCGCCCCGAGTTCGAGCGCTTCCCCCGCCGCCCCTAGCGGCGCGGCGGAACCCGGATCGCGCGGCCATGACCGGTCCCACGGAGCCCCGCCCGAGCGCGTCTGCGTTGTGGCTGGCCGGTGCGCGTCCCCGCACTCTCGGTGCCGCGGTGGCACCGGTGCTCGTGGGGACGGCCGCGGCACACGCGGAGGCGGACCGGGTGCTGTGGGGCCGGGCCGGTCTCGCGCTCGTGGTGTCGGTCGCGCTCCAGATCGGCGTCAACCTCGCCAACGACTACGCGGACGGGATCCGCGGCACCGACGCGTCCCGCGTCGGACCGATGCGGCTCACCGGTTCCGGCCTTGTTGCCCCCGGTGCGGTGCGGGTCGCGGCCGTGTGCACCCTGTTGGTGGCCGCCGCGGCCGGGCTCGCGCTCGCGCTCGTGGTGGAGCCGTGGCTCCTCGCGATCGGCGCCGCCTGCCTCGTCGCCGCCGTGGCCTACACGGGTGGCCCGCGCCCCTACGGGTACGCGGGCCTCGGCGAGGTGATGGTGTTCGTCTTCTTCGGGCTCGTTGCCACCGCCGGCTCGGCGTTCGTGCAGATCGAGCGGGTGCCGTCCACGGCGTGGTGGGGCGCGGTCACGGTGGGGCTGCTCGCGTGCGCGTTGCTGCTCACGAACAACCTGCGTGACCTCGACAACGACGCCGCCGTCGGCAAGCGCACACTCGCGGTGCGGCTCGGCGCGAGCCGGACCCGCCACGTCTACCTGGCGTGTGTGTGCGGCTCGGTGGTCGGCGTGGTGGGGATCGCCGTGCATCGGCCGGAGGCACTCGTGGCGCTGGCCGCGGCTCCGCTGGCGTGGGCCCCGGTGCGCACCATGGCGTCCGCGTCGGAGCCGGCGGCGCTGCTCCGGGCCCTGGCGGGCACGGCGCGCCTCCAGCTCGTGGTGTCGGCGCTGCTGGCGGTGGGCCTGTGGCTCGGCTGACCGAGCACCGGCTGCGCATCGACGGGCATGCGGTGCTGCTCCTCGACGGACCCGCGGGCTGGGGCGAGTGCTCGCCCCGGGCCGGCTACCCCTGCGACCCCGCCG
>CAZCYE010000085.1:0-6101 GCA_964502775.1 uncultured Bifidobacteriaceae bacterium
TCGCCCGTGGAAGTCGACGAGATCGTCGGCGATGGGACCTACATGCAGCGCGACTGGCTGTTCACCCCGGACCCGTTACGGCCGGACTTCGCAGATCACTACGCGGCGTGGCTGGCCGCGATCCGCGCGACAGTCTGAGCAACGCAACAACCGCTACCTCGACGCGAGCGCTCTGGATGATCGGCGCGTTCGGGCCAGGCGCCGTGCGACAGCTGTGTGCGCCGGACGTACCTGACGTCGTTGGTTGCGTTGGCGTTTCAGCGCGGTGGTGATCTTGGCGGCGGGTGCCGGGCGGTGGAGAAGAAAGCCTTGCGCCTGGTCACAGCGCATCGATCTGAGGAGCGCGAGCTGTTCGGGTGTCTCGACACCTTCGGCGAGGGCCTCAAAGCCGAGGGTGTGAGCGAGCAGGATGGTGTTGGCGACGAGCGCGGCGGCTTCGGTCTCTTCGGTGATGCGGGCGATGAATGACTGGTCGATCTTGATGACGTCGATGGGCAGGAGATGGACGTAGGCGAGGGAGGAGTAGCCGATGCCGAAGTCGTCGATCGCGAGGCGCACGCCGAGGTCGCGGAGCGCTCCGAGGCGTTCTCGGCTGACGGTGATGTCGACCATGGCCGCGGTCTCGGTGATCTCGAAGCACAGCTGGGACGGGTCGATCCCGGCCCCGTCGATACATCGGCGCACCCGAAGAACCAGGTCGGGGTCGGCGAGCTGGTGGGCGGAGAGGTTGACCGAGGCGACGAAGTCGGTCTCGATGATGTCGCGCCACGCGGCGACCTGTCGGCACACCTTCGTGAGGACGAGCTCCCCGAGCTCGTAGATGAGACCGGTCTGCTCGGCGAGGGGGATGAACTGGTCGGGGGGAATGTAGCCGTGGGTCGGGTGACGCCAGCGCAGCAGCGCTTCGGCGCCGATCACCCGCCGGCGGTGCCCGCTGATGCCGAAGAGACCCTGATAGTGCACCTCGAGCTCGCCGTTCGCGATGGCGTGGCGCAGGTCGTGATCCAGGCGGGTGACACTCCGGGCCAGGGCCCGTGCGCCTTCGAGCTGGCGTGACGCGAGCGCGAAGACCTGGCCGATGAGAATGAAGAACGCCCCGCGAGTGAGCCAGTCGCTCAGTGGTTGCGCGCTCATCGAGCTCGTCTCGGCGGGGAGGAGCGGTCCCGCGAGCAGCATCGAGAGCACCCCGGCGACGAACGCGCCGAACGGCCCGAAGCGCACCGCGGCCAACACGATCGGGATATAGAACCAGTGGGGAGCGACAGCGCCGGCGCCACCGACGGCCTGGCCGACAGCCCACGAGACGACAAGAAGGCCCGCGATGATCGCCGCCGCAGCCCGAGCGTCCGTCACCTCATAGAAACCGACAGTCCGGCTCGTGACCCGTTCGCCCCAACGAAAGCCCGATGTCCCAGCCTTCTCCCGCGATCTCATGACACCCTGTATGTCGACCCCCGTGGCCCCAGCCTGTAGAGCCCCTTGTCACATTCGCCGCCGCCGGCCCAGATTCGGCGGAGCCGATCACAAGACGGGTAAGGGCTGTCAGACCGCGGGACTCGCTCGTAACTGTCGAAGCTCCCGCCACGTCACCAGGCGCGCCGTGTCCTCGTCCCAGAGCTTGAGACGCGTTGACCGCAGGCCGTCGCCGAGCGTGACCCTCGGCACGTCGTCAAAGATCCGGGCCTCGTCGTGCGCGTGTTGCAGGTTGTAGCAGGGAATCTTCGCGCTGAGGTGGTGGACGTGGTGGAGGCCGATGCTGCCGGTGAAGAACTGCAGGATCTTGGGCAACTTCAGGTAGGAGCTCCCGCGTAGGGCTGCGTCCTCGTAGCTCCAATCGGACCCGTGTCGCCAGTACGTGTGGTCGAACTGGTGCTGAACGTAGAAGAGCCAGATCCCCACACCGCCGGCAAGCGGGAGGAACGGGGCTTCGACGAGCACGAAGGCGCGCCAGCCGATGAGCCAACACAGACCACCGACAATGAGGACGAGGGCCAGATTCGTCGCCCAGATGGCGCGTCGGATCCGCGCCGTCCCCGCGGGGTTGGCCCAACGCGGCTCGAGCAGCATCGCGTAGATCGGACCCAGACCGAACATCACCGCGGGGTTGCGGATGAGCCGGTATCCGAGGCGCGTCGGCCATGACCACGTCTCGTACTCGGCGACCGTGTAGGTCGGCACGTCCCCCACACCGCGACGCTCGAGATCGCCGGCGGTTGCGTGATGCACCGTGTGCTCGTATCGCCAACGGGCAAAGGGCGTGAACACCAACAGCCCGAGGGCCGCCCCCAACCACGTATTGGCGCGCCGGCCCGGCAGGAACGACCCGTGGGCGCAGTCGTGGAACAGGATGTAGGTCCGAAGCAGGAACCCAGCCGCCGGTACCGCCAGCGCCAAGACGAGCAGGTACGACACCTCCAGCGAGAAGTACATCGCCACCCACAGCCCGAGGAAGGGCACGACCGACGTGGCGAGGGCGAAGAGGCTCTGCCTGAGGTCCGGGCGAGCGTAGAGATCCAGGCATCGGCGCCAGGACGGGTTCTGCCGCAGATTTCCGCCGGATGCGGACATCGGTTTGCGCGAGGGCTCGGCGTGGGGGGGTGTCTGCGTATGCATGGAAGGACTGCATCGTACGCCGCCGCCGACGGCGCCCGCGGAAACCGCGACGGGCGGGGGCGCCCCTCCCCCGGTGCCGCCCCCGGTGCCCGTTCCCGGTACCCCGAGGGCCCCGCCGCTCGGCCCCCGATGGGAGGTCATCGCGGCTCGGTCACGACGTCGATGCCGGGCGGGACCTCGAGGAGCTTCAGCTCGGTTCCCTCGGCCTCGAAGGACAAGCGCGCATCGGCGATGGGAACCCCTTCGACGCACAGCCGGCCGACCCAGTCGGGCAGGGCCGGTGCGATGTGGAGGCGACCACGAGGCACATCGGGGTCGAAGCGCAGCATCGACCGGAGCAGGAGCAGGGGTGCCGCTGCGGCCCAGGCCTGCGGCGAGCACGCGGTCGGGTAGGCAACGGGGAACGGGTACTCGTCTCGACCGAGGCCGGCGAAGAGCTCGGGCAAGCGGCTGTCGAAGTGCGCGGCCGCGTCGACAATGCCGCGCACCACCCGGTGCGCCTCCTCGACGAAGCCGTAGCGCGCGAGCCCGGCCGCGCAGATCGCGCTGTCGTGGGGCCACACGCTCCCGACCTGGTAGCTCACCGGGTTGTACCCCTGCATGCCCGTCGCCAACGTGCGGATGCCCCAACCGGAGAACATCTGGTCGGACATCAGCTGGTTGACGACGACCTCGGCCCTCTCCTCATCGAGGATCCCGGTCCAGAGGCAGTGGCCCATGTTCGACGTGAGTGCATCAATCGGTCGTTTGTCGCGGTCGAGGCCCATCGCGAGCCAGCCCCGCTCCTCGATCCAGAAGTCACCGTTGAACCGGGTCTTGAGATCAGCAGCGCGCTCGCGCAGGTTCGCCGCGCGGGCGTGGTCTTCGAGATCATCGGCGATCTCGGCCCGGGCGAGGAGCGCGGCGTACACGTAGCCCTGCACCTCGCACATGGCGATCGGAGGCGCGGCGATGTGCCCGTCGGCGAAGCGCACCGCATCCCAAGAGTCCTTCCACCCCTGGTTGCGAAGCCCCTGCGCGGTGGTCCGTTGATACTCCACGTAGCCGTCTTGATCGCGGTCACCGAATCGGTCGATCCACTCGAGGGCACGATCGGCCGCGGGCAGCAGCGCATCCACCTCCGCACGCCGGTTGCCCCAGCGGCGCAGCTCACCGAGGAGCATCACGAACAGCGGCGTAGCGTCGACGGAGCCGTAATAGATGTGGCTGCCACCGAGCGAGAGGTGCGCGCTCTCGCCGAAGCGCATCTCGTGGAGGATCCGGCCTGGCTCCTCCTCGGTGACCGGGTCCACGTCGCGGCCCTGGAAGCGGGCCAGGGTCTCGAGCGCTCCGAGCGCGAGGTCGGGATCCGCCATCATCGCCATCCACGACGTGAGCAGTGAGTCGCGCCCGAACACGGTCATGAACCACGGCGCCCCGGCAGCCACGACGACGCAGTCCGGGTAGTCGGGATCGAACAGACGCAGCGCGGCCAGGTCCTCGGTCGACTGGAAGAACAGCCCGCGCAAGCCGTCGTGATCCATGGCGATGCGGGGCAGGGACGCGCGCCACTTCTCGAGGCGCGTGTTCGGCGTCGACCGTTCGATGGGTTGACCACACACATGGCGGGGAGGGTGGATCCGCTCGTCGATCTCGGGCGTGAGCTGCACGCAGCAGGACCACTCGGACCGAGGGGCTACGACCGCCTCGATCACCGCGGTCCGATCGTCGAATCGCGGCGGGACCGAGAAGTCCAAGTGGCTGGCGCGATGGAAGGCACCCCGCCGGTAGATGAAGGACAGGCGTGAGCCCTCGAAGAGAACCAGTCGCTCACCGACCTTCACGACCCGCTCCTCTTTGACCTCGAACAGGTCGGCGAAATCGACATCGAACTCGATCTCCAGCACGCACCGGGCCGGCTCCTCGCCGTAGTTGCGTACGACGATGTCCTCACGCATCCCCTGGCCCACATAGCGGTGGCGGGAGAGCATCAAGGGCGAGTCCGCCTCGCCGACGCGAGGTATCTCCCGCACGACGAACACGGCGCTGAACGGATCCAAGAGCCGAGCCGCGAGCGCTTCGGGCCGCTCACCGTTGACCCGCAGACGCATCTCTGAGAGCAGACGGGTGTCGCGGAAGAACATGCCTTGGGGCTGGCCCGCGACGATGTCGCCCGAGGTTGCCGAGATGCAGAACGCAGCCTCGTCGACGAGCGTGATCGTTGCCCCACCCAGTGCGGCACTCGCGCCCGAGGTCCACGGCTGTGCCACGCCCACATTCTGGCCGTCGCCCGCTCCCCGTGGGGTGCTCGGCCTCTCGACAGTGCGAAGATGCCCAATCGTGCGCATTGCCGAGATCGCTCCCCCTTGGTTCCAGGTTCCGCCGCAGGGCTACGGAGGGATCGAGCTCGTCGCTTCGCTGGTCACCGACGGCCTGGCCGCGCGCGGCCACGAAGTGACGCTGTTCGCCGCCCGAGGGTCGCAAACGGCCGCTCAGCTGGTCACGCCGCTCGACGAGACCCCCGATCCGGCCCTCCTGGGAAGCACCTATTTCGAGGCCTCACACGCGCTCGCCGCGTACCGCTACCTCACCGAGCGAGGCGACTTCGACATCATCCACGACCACAGTGGGATCGTCGGGCCGGCGCTGGGCGCGCTGGCGCCGCCCGCGCCGGTCGTCCATACCCTCCATGGCCCCTGGACCGTGCCCGCCCGCCGCTTCTATTCGACGATCTGCGACGCCGTTCACCTGGTGGCGGTCAGCCGCTCCCAGCACGATGACAATCCCGACGTCATGTATGCGGGCATCGTCCCCAACGGGATCGATTTGGACGCCTATCCGTACCGAGACGACAAGGAGCCATTCCTCATCTACATCGGTCGCTCGAACCCCGACAAGGGGCCGCTCCAGGCGATCGAGGTCGCACGGCGCGCTGAGGTCCCACTGGTGATGATCGTCAAGCGCAACGAGCCGTTCGAGCGGGCGTTCTGGGACGAGATGGTGGCGCCCATGCTCAACGACACGGTCACCGTGTACGACCAGGTGGATCACGACACCAAGGTCGATCTGCTCGCACGGGCCATGGCGATGGTGTTCCCGATCCATTGGCCCGAGCCCTTCGGTCTCGTCATCATCGAGGCGATGGCGTGCGGGACCCCGGTGCTGACACGCCCGCTGGGGGCAGCCCCCGAGCTCGTGGTCGACGGGGTGACCGGATTCCTGCGGGAGTCGATCGACGACCTCGCCCAGGCCGTGTCCGATGCCACGCACCTGGCGCCTCGCGACTGTCGGGCCCGGGTGGCCGAGCACTTCAGCGCGGCTTCGATGGTCATGGGATACGAGCAGCTCTTCGAGACCGTCGTTGGTCGCGTCGACGGTAAAAGGTTGCACCACTCGCAACCGTCGCGGTACAGTGGTTCGTGATGAGCGCTGAATCCCGCAACCGCGCGTCCGACCTCCTCCTGCTCATGTAGCGGCGCGCACCCATTCGGTGCTCGCCGCCACCTCCT
>CAZCYE010000086.1:0-6042 GCA_964502775.1 uncultured Bifidobacteriaceae bacterium
GCCCGCGGGGTGGCTCCTGGAGTCGATCGCGGCGCGCCGAGGCCGGCGGGTCACCGCCGGCGAGCTCGACGCCGCCCGGGCCGCCACGCAGCGGCCCGAACACGTCACGGTCGTCCCGTCGTTCGAGCACACCCTGCGCGACGGCGAGTCACCGGCCTCGGTGCGCGACCACGACCTGTCGTGGCTGTTGGCGTGGCGCGACGCCGGGCGCCCCGTGGCGCGCCATCCCTTGTGCCGGGCCGAGCCGCGCCTGCGCGCCGGCTACCAGGCCGTCTCCGCGCGCGCCGGCGCGCGCCTCGGCGCCTGGGACGGCGTGGTCGGACCCATCGTGGGCGCCAGCACCGGGCTCGGTGATCTGCTCAGTCCGACGGTCCTCGAGACCTGGGCCCATTGCCCCTTCGAGTTCCTGGGTCACCACGTGCTGAGGATCCGTTCCGTCGAGCGGCCCGAGGAGCGCGATCGGATCGACCCCCGTGTGCGCGGGATCCTGGTGCACGACGTGCTCGAGGGCTTCTTCACCCAGCACCGTGGTCGGGCCTTGGACGAGGGGTGGTCACCCGAGGATCGGGCGGAGCTGCGGGCCCGCGCCGAGGCGTCGTGCGACGCGCTGGAGCGCGACGGCCTCACCGGCCGGGCCGTGTACTGGCAGGTGGACCGCCACCGCTTGCTGCGCGAGATCGATCGCGTGCTCGACACCGACGAGGAGATCCGCGCCGCGCACGGCCTCGTGACCGAGCACTGCGAGGTGGGCTTCGGCCATCCCGAGGACCCACTCGGCCCGCTCGTGCTCACGGTGGCGGAGACACCGGTGACGTTCCGGGGCCGCATCGACCGCATCGACCGCGCCCGGGACGGCCACCTCGAGGTGTTCGACTACAAGACCGGGTCAGCCGACGTGACCGACGAGGTGCTCCTCGCGGATCCCGTGGTGGGAGGAACACATCTCCAGCTCGCGCTCTACGCCCTCGCGGCACGGGGGCTCGATCCCAGCGCGTCGGTGCAGGCGTCGTACTGGTACACGCGCGAGCGCCAGGACGCGCTGCGCGGCTTCACCCTCGGCGCCGACGCCGAGGCCCGGCTCGTGGACGTGCTCGACACCATCGTCACCGAGATCGGAGCCGGGCACTTCCCCGCCTATCCCGGCGAGGAAGGCTTCTTCGGTCCCACCAACTGCCGCTACTGCGACTTCGATCGGCTGTGCCCGCAGGACCGCGTGAGGAACTTCGAACGCCGCCATCACCATCCCGCCTACGCGGCCACGCTGGCCCTGCGCGACGAGGAACCCGACGACAGCACCGGGGACACCGGTGCCACGGACGCTGGGCCATGACTCCGGCAGCGGGCGCGGCCGGAGCGGCGGGGGCCACCGAGGCGCTGGCCGACGACGAGGCGCGCCGCGACATCGCCGATGCGCTCGACCAGACGTTGTTCGTGGAGGCCGGCGCCGGCACGGGCAAGACCCACGCCTTGGTGCAGCGCGTGGTGAACCTCGTGGCTCGGGGCACGCCGCTGACCGCCATCGCGGCGATCACGTTCACCGAGGCGGCGGCGGCCGACCTGCGCGATCGGGTGCGCATCGCCCTCGACGACGAAGCGCGGATGGTCGATGACCATGATCACGCCGGAAGCAGCGGTGGCGAGGGGGCAGCGGTTGATGCCGGCGAGCGCGCCCGCCGGTGCGCCGAGGCCGTCGCCGCGTTCGACGATGCCACCATCAGCACCCTGCACGGGTTCGCCCAGCGCGTGCTCACCGAGTTCCCCGTGGAGGCCGGGCTACCGCCGGGCTTCGAGGTGCTCGACGAGATCCAGGCCCTCCTGGGATTCGCCGAGCAGTGGCGCGCCCACTGCGACGCCATGTTCGAGGACGCCGAGCTCGCGCCCGCGCTCCGCAGCGCCACCATCCTCGGCCTCACCACCCGACACCTCGAAACGATCGCGCGGGGGTTGGCTCGGCACTGGGACCGGTGCCCTCGGCTCGGCCAGCACGTGGAGATGGTGCCGCCCTTCGACGCCGCGCCCGTGATCGCCCATCTCGAGTGCGCGATCGCGGTGGCTCCGCAGTGCCGTATGGAGGGTGACACGTTGCTCACCCGGCTCGGCGACCTCCAGCGCCTGGTGGAGCAGCTGCACGATGCCGACGCCCAAGAGCGGTTGGAGCTCTTGGCCGAGACCGGCCTCGCGGCCGGGAACCGGGGCCGGCGCGCGCACTGGCCCGACGACACCAAGGCGCAGGTGGTGGCCGCGCTCGACGCCGCCGAGGCCGCCCGCGTCGAGGCCGTGGAGGCTGTGCGCCGTCCGGCGTTTGCGACGCTGCTCGCACGGCTCAGCGAGTTCGTGCACGCCACCGTGGAAGTGCGACGTCGCGACGGGCGACTCGAGTTCCACGATCTCCTCGTACACGCGCGGGATCTGCTCCGATCCGTGCCGGAGGTGCGGCACGCGCTGCACCAGCGCTACCGCCATGTGCTCCTCGACGAGTTCCAGGACACCGATCCGCTCCAGATCGAGATCGCGGTGCTCATCGCCACCGACGATTCCGACGTGAGCGAGGCGTGGTGGGAGTGCTCGATCCCCGGCGGTCGCCTCTTCGTGGTGGGCGACCCGAAGCAGTCGATCTACCGGTTCCGCCGAGCCGACATCGAGCTGTATCACCGGGTGCGCGAGCTCTTCGCGACGGCGGGAAGCATCCGGACGCTCGTCACCAACTTCCGATCCCGCCCCGGGATCCTCGACTTCGTCAACGAGGCGTTCACCCCCCTCATGGCACCCGGCGACGTGCTCCAGGCGACCTACGAGGCCCTCACCCCCCGGCGCGGCGCCGACGCGGCGTCACCCGAGCCGGTGCGCACGTTCGGAGGCGCCGAGCCTCGGGACACCGACCTCGCCGAGCTGCGCCGCCGCGAGGCCCACGAGGTGGTGGCCCTGGTCCTCCAGGCCCGCGACGAGGGCTGGGCAGTCCATGACGACCGCGAGGCGGAGGATCACACTCGCCCCGCGCGCCTGGCCGACATCGCGATCCTGTTGCCGACCCGCGCCACGCTCCCCTATCTCGAGGACGCGCTCGGCGCGGCCGCGGTGCCCGCCCGCATCGAGAGCCGATCCCTCGTGTTCGCCACCGCCGAGGTGCAGGAACTGCTGAGCGTCCTCACCGCTCTCGACGACCCCGCCGACGAGGTGGCCATCGTCGCCGCGTTGCGGTCACCGGGATTCGCGTGCCGAGACGACGAGCTCGTGGAGTTCGCGCTCGCCGGGGGGCGCTTCGACTACCGCTTCGACGGCTCGCCCGCACTCGATCCCGAGCATTCGGTGCCGGCCGGGTTGCGGCGGCTCCGCGCGCTGCACGAGCGCCGGTGGTGGGACGACATCGGCAGCCTCGTCGATCGCGTGGTCAGCGAACAGCGCCTGCTGGAGCTCGCGGTCGGGAGGACCCGGCCCCGGGACCACTGGCGCCGCACCCGCTTCGTGGCCGAGGCGGCGCGCGCGTACTGCGACGCCGGCGGTACGAGCCTGCGGGGCTTCCTCGACTGGGCGCGGCTCCAGCTCGACGAGGAGGCCAGCGTCCTCGAGATCGTCGTCCCCGAACCCGACGACGACGCGGTCCGCATCCTCACCGTGCACGGCGCCAAGGGCTTGGAGTTCCCGATCGTGGTGCTGTCGGGGCTGGGACTGCGCGAGCAGGGGCGCGCCGATCCCGTGCTGTTCTCGCCGGACGGCATCGAGGTGCGAGTGGGACGGGAGAAGTCGCGCTTCATGACCGACGGCTTCGAGGCCCTCGCCGTGCGGGAACGAGACGCCCAGAGCGCCGAGCAGACCCGCGTGCTCTACGTGGCCGCGACGCGCGCCCGTGACCACCTCGCCGTGAGCCTGTACCACCGGGAGCAGGACCACTGCCTCGCCGCCCGTATCGCGGGTCATGCCCGGGGCCCCGCGATGCTGGGAGCCCCGCCGTCGGAGCCCGGCAGGTCAGTGGGGTCGGCGGGACCGGCAACGGCGGCGGCGCGGCCCCCGACCCCGCTCAGCTCCACCGTCGCGCAGCGTGACGCGTGGCTCCGCGAACGCATCCGTTGCATCGACGCCGCGCGAAGAGAGTCGTCGGTGGCGGCCACCGCGCTCGCGGCGCGCGCGCGCGACGCCGCGCCCGAGGCCCGACTCCACGACCCCAACCTCGACAAGGACGCGGCCGAGTACGAGACCCCCGCCTGGCGCCGGGGCCGAGCGGGCACGGCCGTCGGTCGCGCCGTGCACGCCGTGCTCCAGAGCGTCGACGTGGTGACCGGTGAGGGTGTGGCCCGTGCCGCTCGCGCCCAGGCCCTCGCCGAGGGCATCCCCGAGCGCGAACCCGAGGTACGCGAGCTGGCCGAGAGCCTCCTGCGGGCCCCGGTGTTGCGGCAGGCCGTCGATGAGGGCTGGCCCCGATGGCGTGAGGTGCCCGTCGCCGCCGAGATCGACGGTGTGCTCGTGGAGGGTTTCATCGATCTCCTCGTGCGCGCGCCCGAGGGCCTGGTCGTCGTGGACTACAAGACCGACCACGTGCCGGCATCACATGATCTCGACGCCGCGTTGGCCCACTACCGGATCCAGGGCGCGGCGTATGCCCTCGCTCTGGAGCAGGTGCTCGGCGAACGAGTCGCGCGCTGCGTGTTCGTGTTCGCGCGCTCCGGTGACCCGCTGGAGCGTGAGGTCACGGATCTCGACGCGGCGCAGCAGGACGTGCGCGCGCAGCTCGCGAGCTGAGGTCCACCGCGCGCGGCGCGGAATTCCCTACACTCGCCTCAGCGGAGTACCCCTCCGGCGGTGTTGCGAACGCGCGTTGCAACCCTGCCGGAGGGGTTCGTCATGCCGGGCCAGGTCGTGGCAGGCCAGGTCGTGCCCGCGTCGTCTCAGGCGAGGTCGCTCGAGATGTCGTCGCCCTGCTTGCGCTTGCGCCAGAAGAACACCACGGCACCGATTGCGGCGCCGAGCGCGGCAAGCCTGGTGAAGACCCTTCCTGCACCCATCCTGACCTCCTGTGTCGAGCGCCATGAGGGGCGCGTCCTAGGGCGCCCATTCTGGCCCATCGTCGTGCCCGCACGCTCGGCCGGTGGCTGACCACGCCTAGCATCGAGGGAATGGAAGGGCACCACATCGAGCTGCGCGACGAGCCCCGACGGGTGGTCGTGAGCGTCGGGGGCGTCGATGTCGCCGCGTCGGAGCACACGATCGCGCTGCTCGAGACCGGCCTGCCGCCCCGCCATTACTTCCCGCGCCCCGATGTGCGCATGGACCTGCTCGAGGCCACCCCGACCGAGACCGTCTGCCCGTTCAAGGGGCAGGCGTCGTACTTCACGATCCGCGTCGGCGACGCGGTGCACCGTGACCTGGCGTGGTGCTACGAGGAACCGATCAAGGGGATGGAGCCCATCGCCGCCCGCGTGTGCTTCTATGCCGAGCGCTTCGACTTCAGCATCGGCGACGAGCCCCAGGAGCGCCCCGTCACACCCTGGTCGCCCAAGCCGTCCTCGCCGTCCTAGGGAATCCTCGCCGGTCCGGTAGCTCAGCTGGAAGAGCAGCTGCCTTACAAGCAGCAGGTCGCAGGTTCGAGCCCTGCCCGGGCCACGCAAAGCCACTGACCTGCACGCTCCCTGCGCGCAATGCTCGGCGTGTTGGTCAAGAACTCGCCGAGGTCTGCAGCGGAATCAGGTGCCGTCCTGGGCCATTACCGGCGATGAGGAAGACGCTCGCGTCGTTCATCCCACTCGCGAGATAATGAGGGTTGAGCATCACCTCGATCCGCGTCTCATTGCCCCGCGTCGTGACGGGTCCCGTGCCCGCGACAACACCGTTGACCACGACGGCAACGCTCGACGGCGGCGAGATTCCCTGAACCGATCCGACGTAGACGAAAGGTTTCTTGGAGGCGGAAGCAGTGTGACTGGGGGCTCGCGAAACTGTAACGCTACCGACCTCGGCCCCGCCATCGACGGCCCCAGCATTCGCGAGGGACATACCGACGAGGTCGCCGTGCGGCGCGAGCCGGTAGAGATCGTCGCGTGACCGCAATCG
>CAZCYE010000087.1:0-6009 GCA_964502775.1 uncultured Bifidobacteriaceae bacterium
CCAGAACAGGTGCTGGTACAGCAGCGGATCACCGCCGTGCGTGGCCGAGAAGAACGTGGTGCCGTAGTTCCGGTCGAAGAACACCATGATGAGCGCGACGGTGATGATCGGGATCGCGAACAGGGTGAGGAACGCGACCACGAGCATCATCCACACGAACACGGGCATCCGCATGAGCGTCATGCCCGGCGCGCGCAGGTTGAGGATCGTGACGATGAAGTTGATCGCCGAGGTGGTGGAGCCGATGCCGAGCATCACGAGCCCGACGGTCCAGAAGTCGGGACCCCGCCCGGGGAGGAATCCCGCGGTGATTGGTGTGCTCGTGAGGGGCGTGTAACCGAACCAACCGCCGTCGGGCGCGCCGCCCCCGATGAAGCTCGAGTACAGGAAGATCCCACCGACGAGGAACACCCAGTACCCGAACGCGTTGAGGCGCGGGAAGGCCACGTCACGGGCGCCGATCATCAACGGCACGAAGTAGTTGCCGAACGCCACCGCGAGCGGCATGCCCAGGAGGAACACCATGGTGGTGCCGTGCATCGTGAAGAACTCGTTGTACGCCGATGCCGTGAGCACGCTGCCGTTGGGCGAGGCGAGCTGGAGACGGAGGAGCATCGCCTCCACGCCGCCGACGACGAGGAAGAACAGCGCCGTGGTGCCGTAGAGGATGCCGATCTTCTTGTGGTCGACGGTGGTGAACCACGACGAGATGCCGGTGGTGGCGCGCGGTCGGCGCAGCCACGATGCCGGGCGCGCCCGCAGCGCGATCGCGTCCGTCACCGTGGTCACGGGGATCCTCCGGGACCGAGGTCGGCGACCGGGGTGGCGGGCACGGTCATGTGAGCGACAGCAGGTAGTCGGCCAAGGCCCCGGCCTCGGCGCGGCTCATGACGGGCATGCCCTTGGGCGTGTCCTTGGTGAACGACGGCATGCCCACGCAGGTGGCCGGCGGCGGGAGCCGGCAGTCCTCCGACTCCATGGGGATGAGTGACGGGGCGTCGAGGATCCACTTCACGAGGTTCGCGCGGGTGAGCTCGTAGGTCCCACTCGCGAACGTGGTGCGGCTGGCGAGGTGGGTGAGGTTGGGACCGTAGGTGCTGAGCGCCGAGTTCTCGCTCGTGTGGCAGTTGGTGCACTGGAACTTGGCGGTGAAGAGCTCGCTCGCCTTCCCGGCGTCGTCGAGGGCGACGGCCGGGCCCTCGCGCTGGGCCTCCAGCCACGCCTCGTAGTCCGGCGGGGATTGGGCGATCACCCGGAAGCGCATGTTGGCGTGGCTGAGGCCGCAGTACTCGGCGCACTGGCCGAGGTACACGCCGGGCTCGTCGGCATTGATGGTGAGCTCGTTGTGACGCCCGGGCACGACATCGCGCTTGCCGGCCAGCTCGGGCACCCAGAAGCTATGGATCACGTTGCAGTTTGGGCGCCCGTCGGTCTCACCGAGAGAGGCGTCGCAGGACCGCAGGGTCAAGGCCACGTCGCGATCGGTCGGGATGTGCAGCTCGTTGGCGGTGACCACGGCTTTGGCGCTGCCCACTGCCGGGTACTCGAACTCCCACCACCACTGCTTGCCGATCACATCGATCTCGACCGCGTTCGCCGGCGCCGCCTCGAGGTCGAAGATCGTGGTCACCGTGGGCACGGCAAGGACCGCGAGGATGATCGCCGGCACCAGGGTCCAGCCGATCTCGAGGCGGGTGTTGCCGTGGACCTGCTTGGGCCGGTCGTTGCCGCCCGGGCGGTGCCGGAACCGGATCGCCATGTAGACGACGAAACCCAGGACCAACAGCCCGATGATGATGGCCACGATGAAGACCGGGGTCATCAGGTCGTCGATCTGCTCGGCCCGCGGACCCTTGGGCTTCAGCGAGTTCTGTGAGTTCTCGGGCCCGCACGCCGCGAGCACGAGCGCCGAGACACCCAGCCCCGCGAGCCACCATGGGCGCCGGCGGCAAATGCTGCGATGCGTCATCGTGTGCTCGTTCCCCGACTCGGCCGATCGGCACTCTATCCCTGGCGAATCTCGGGGCGGCAACTTGTGGCCGGTGCCGCCGGTTGCCCGCACGCCACGCGGGGCTTCACCTCAGCTCGACGGCGCGGTGTCGGTGACCCGCTCTCCCGACGAGGCCCCCTCGGCCGTCCCCGATCCGGCTTTCTCCGAGCCGGGCGACCCGCCCTCCGTGGGCACGGCGTCGGCCACGGGCGCGCCCGTGATCCGCACCGACACGATGCGGCGACCCTGGAGACTGTCGGCCCGGAACTCGAGGCCCTGGCAGCGCACGCTCTCGCCGAGCTCGGGCACGTGCCCCAACAGGTTGAGCAGCAGCCCGCCCACCGTGTCCCACTCGGTGTCGGGGAGGTCCACGTCGAGCTCCTCGTTCACCTCGTCGATCGGCGTGTGCCCGGCCACGAGCAGCCCACCGTCGTGGAGGTGTCGCATCCGGGGCGCCTCCACGTCGTACTCGTCGGCGATCTCGCCCACGATCTCCTCCAGGAGATCCTCGAGCGTGACAATCCCGGCGGTCCCGCCGTACTCGTCGACCACGACCGCCATGTGGAACCGCTCGCTCTGCATGTCGCGCAGGAGCTCCGCGACGCGCTTCTGCTCGGGCACGAACACCGCGGGGCGCACCGCGGTGCGCACCGGCTGGTTGCCCTCACCGAGGCGCGCCCGGTGCACGAGGTCCTTGAGGTACACGAGGCCGATGATGTTGTCGGTCGAGCCGTCGTACACGGGGATGCGGGAGAAGCCCGCCTCGATCGCCCGCTCGATGGCGGCCTCGGTGGTGGCGGACGCCTCGATCGCGATCATGTCGGGACGGGGCACCATCACCTCGCGCACCACGGTGTCGCCGAACTCGAAGATCGAGTGGATCAGCCGGCGTTCTTCGCGCTCGATCGACTTCTCGTCGGCGGCGACGTCGGCCATCACGCGCAGGTCCTCCTCGGTCACGAACGGACCCTCCTTCAACCCGCGGCCGGGAAGGATCACATTGGCCATCTGGATGAGGCTGCTCGACATCACCCGCAGCGGCGGGAACCTCGTCACGGCCCACAGGAAGGGGGTGACGCGCAGCGCGGCTCGATCGGTGTGCTGCACCGCGTACATCTTGGGGGCCACCTCGCCGATCACGAAGAACACCAAGATCTGCACCACGAGGCCGATGATCACGCCGAGGGCACCGAGCTGGCGGTCGAGCAGGATGCCCAGGAGGCTCGCGCTGGTGAGCTGGGAGACCATCACGAGCAGGAGCACCGAGTTGAGCGTCTGCTCGGGGTGCTCGAGCAGCGCCATGAGCCGGCTCGCGTGCTTGCGCTCCTCCTCGGCCAGCGCGATCGCGCGTACCCGGTTCATGCGCACGAACGCGGTCTCGGCCCCGGCCAGGTAGACCGAGAACACGAAGAGCACGAGCACCGCGACGAGGATCGCCCAGTCGGCGCCCCTCACGACGACACCCGATCGCCGGGCACGTTCACGGCCTTGCTCCGCTCGTGGCGTCGTCGCCCTCGGGCACGAGACCAGCCGGGGCGGCGGCGGCGTCCGCGAACTGGGCCAGGAGCTCGCGCTCGCGGCGCTGCATACGGGCCGCATCCTCGGGTTCGGCGTGGTCATACTCGAGGAGGTGCAACAGGCCGTGGACCACGAGCAGCGCCAGCTCGTCGTCGAGACTGCGCCCGCCCTCGCGGGCCTGGCGGGCCGCGATGTCAGGGCACACGACCACGTCGCCCAGCACGATCGGCGGCTCGGCGCCGTCGGCACCGGCGCCGGGCCCGTGCCCGCCCTCGTCGGGATGGCGGCCAACGTGCTCGCGCTCCCGGTCGAGCGGGAACGCCAGCACGTCGGTGGGCCCGTCGCCGCCGAGGAACTTGCCGTTGAGATCCGTCATCGTCGCCGCATCCACGAACACCACCGCCACCTCGGCGTCGGGAGGCACCCGCTCGGCGTCGAGCACGAGACCTGCCAGACGCACCCAGCGGCCTACGTCGACGGCCACCTCCGACTGCTCGTCGTACCCGCTGACCCGGACAGCCGACGGTGACGTCATTGGTTCCGCTCGTAGGCATTCACGATGTCGGCGACGATGCGATGTCGTACCACGTCGTCGGCGTCGAGCTGCACGAAGGCGATCCCCTCGATCTCGGCGAGCACCGAGCGCACCGCGAGCAGTCCGGAGCGGTGATCCCCATCGGGGAGGTCGATCTGGGTCACGTCGCCGGTCACCACGATCTTCGAGCCGAAGCCCAGGCGGGTGAGGAACATCTTCATCTGCTCGGGCGTGGTGTTCTGCGCCTCGTCGAGGATGATGAACGAGTCGTTGAGCGTGCGACCCCGCATGAAGGCGAGCGGCGCGACCTCGATCGTGCCGCGGTCCATCAGCCGGCCCACGGCCTCGGGATCGAGCATGTCGTACAGCGCGTCGTACAGGGGCCGGAGGTAGGGATCCACCTTGGCCAGCACGTCACCGGGCAGGAAGCCGAGACGCTCCCCCGCTTCCACCGCGGGGCGCGTGAGGATGATCCGGTTGACCTCCTTGGCCTGGAGCGCATGCACGGCGAGCGCCACCGCGAGGTAGCTCTTGCCCGTGCCGGCCGGGCCGATGCCGAAGGTCACCGTGTGGGAGCGCACCGCGTCCACGTAGCGCTTCTGGCCTGCGGTCTTGGGCCGCACGGGCTTGCGGCCGCGGAGCACCTCGGTGTCGAGCACCTCGGTGGGACTCTGATCTGCCTTCATCATGGTGATCGTGCGGCTCAGCGAGTCGCGGTCGATGCGGTGCCCACGTTCGAGGAGCACGACCAGCTCATCGAAGAGCCGGCCGGCACGTTCGGCTCCGTCGGGATCACCGGCACCGTCTGGACTCTCGGCACCACCGGCACCGCCCCCACCGCCGGTGATCGTGATCTCGTTGCCCCGCACGTGAACCTCGACGCCGAACGCATCCTCGACGATGCGGAGGAACTCGTCGCGCTGCCCGAGCAACTCGACCATGAGGTGGTTGCCAGGGACGAGGACCTTGAGCTGTGCGGGTGCCGGCGTGGACACGTCAGGAGCAGCGTACCCGGGCCGAGGAGTGCGGTGCTCAGACTGCGACGCGCAGACCCAGTTCCTCGAGCCGTGAGCCCAAGGCCTCGGGGGTGCGCCCGAGCACGGCGGCGAGCACTCGCACGTCGTCTCGGCGGATGGTCAACATGCGACCGTTGAAGTCCTGGCGTTGGAGCTGGATGGTGGCCGCGTAGCGCGCGAGCACTTCGGCGTCGGGCTCCTCGAGCTGGTTGAGCCGGGCCAGGTCGAGCGTGAGCCGGTGGCCGTCTTCGGAGCTGGTCCGCGTGAGATCGATCTCGATCTCGACGCCGCGGGGGAGCAGCTGGTCCGCGGGCACCTCGTACAGCGCCGCGAGGCGCAACAAACGCGCAACGGACAGCGCGCGCTCACCACGCTCGTACGCACCGAGGACGGACGCCTTGAACTCCTGCTTGGAGCGCGCCTCCACGTCGTGAAGCGACAAACCCTGCTGACGGCGGATCGTCCGCAGCCGCTCGCCGATGTGCGTGCTGGCGCGGCGATCCATGACGCCGTCGACCTCACGGCCATCTTCTGTCACCGGGACTCCTCGTTCGCCCTTGCCCTTGACCGCGAAGGGTACCAGAACACCCTTTATTTGTCACGCTCAGTGGTCGCGTGAGGGTCCTCCGGGTCGCCCACCGCCCGGCACCGGGAGGCCAGGGCGGCGGCCACGGCGAGGGCCGCGGTCTCGGCGCGCAGCACGTGGGGCCCCACCCCGAGCCGGGGGACGTCGCCGAGGCATTCCCGCTCGGACGGCGCGAGCCCGCCCTCGGGCCCCACCACCACGAGCCACTCCCCCCCGATCGGCTCGGGCAGGGCATCGGGGGTGGCGCCCGCCACATCGGCCACCACGAGGCCGGGGTGGCCGGCGAGGTCCGCGATCGCGGCGACCCACGCCACCTCCGGGAGCCGGGAGCGCCGGCACTGCCCCGCCGCCTCGTGGGCCACGC
>CAZCYE010000088.1:0-5823 GCA_964502775.1 uncultured Bifidobacteriaceae bacterium
TGCGTACATCCGCGAGCCCTTCTTCGGGCCCGACCCGCGGCTGCGCCAGCTCGTGGCCCATCTCTCCGACGAGGATCTCCAACGCCTGCCCCGCGGCGGGCACGACTACCGCAAGCTCTACTCGGCGTATCGCCTCGCGGTGGAGCACAAGGGCAGCCCCACCGTGATCCTGGCCAAGACCATCAAGGGTTGGGCGCTGGGCGAGGCCCTCGAAGCCCGCAACGCCACGCACCAGATCAAGAAGCTCGACGTGGGCGCGCTCAAGAAGTTCCGGGACCGGCTCCAGCTGCCGATCGCCGACGCCGACCTCGAGGACGGCGACCCGCCCTATTACCACTTCGGCACCGGATCGCCCGAGTACGAGTACCTCATGGCCTGCCGGCGCACGCTCGATGGCCCGCTCCCCGAGCGCGTGGTGCGCAAGAAGGCGATCACCCTGCCGGGCGACGATACCTACGCCGAATTCCTCACCGGCTCCGGCGAGAACTTGAAGGCGTCCACCACCGCTGCGTTCGCGCGCCTGCTGCGCAACCTGTTGCGCGACCCGGGGCTGGGGCGCCGAGTGGTGCCGATCATCCCCGACGAGGCCCGCACCTTCGGGCTCGACTCGCTGTTCCGCGAGGTGAAGATCTACGCGCCGTTCGGTCAGGCCTACGAGCCGGTCGACGCCGCGCTGTTGCTCTCGTACCAGGAATCGAGCGACGGGCGCATCCTCGAGGAGGGCATCACCGAGGCCGGGTCGATGGCGAGCTTCACCGCGGCCGGCACCGCGTACGCATCATGGGGCGAGCCCATGATCCCGTTCTTCATCTTCTATTCGATGTTCGGGTTCCAGCGCGTCGGCGACCTCATCTGGAGCTTCGGCGACCAACGCGGCCGCGGGTTCCTGTGTGGCGCCACCGCGGGGCGCACCACGCTCACCGGTGAGGGCCTCCAGCACTGCGACGGCCAGAGCCTGTTGTACGCGAGTGCGTACCCGGGATGTCGGGCGTACGACCCGGCATTCGCGTACGAGGTCGCGTTGATCGTGCGCGACGGGATGGAGCGCATGTACGGCGCCGAGCCCGAGGATTGCTACTACTACCTCACGCTCTACAACGAGACGTACTCGATGCCGGCCATGCCCCCCGATGCCGACGGTGTGAGCGTGGCCGAGGGTGTGGTGCGCGGCCTGTACCGGTTCCGGACCGCGCCCGAGGCCAAGCACCGGGCCCAGATCCTGGCCAGCGGCACCGCGATGCTGGCGGCGATGGACGCCCAGGCGATGCTCGCCGAGGAGCACAACGTGGCTGCCGACCTGTGGAGCGCCCCGAGCTACAAGCTCTTGCGTGAGGACGCGCTCGAGGTGGAACGCTGGAACCGGCTGCACCCCACCGACGCGCCCCGCGTGCCGTACGTGAGTGAGTGTCTCGGCGACGCGGAAGGTCCCATCGTGGCCGTCACCGACTACATGAAGGCCGTCCCCGACCAGATCGGGCGCTTCGTGGACGGGCCGTTCATCCCGCTCGGCACCGACGGCTACGGCTTCTCCGACACCCGGGTGGCGCTACGGCGCCACTTCGAGGTGGACGCGCCCAACATCGTGGTGGCGGTCCTCGAGGGCCTCGCGCGCCAAGGCGACGTCAAGAAGGAGAAGGTGGCCGAGGCGATCCGCCGCTACGACCTCGACACCGACCGTCCCGACCCGCGTACCGCCTGACGCTCGAGTTCGCGTTCGGCGGCGTCTCAGCCGGCTACGACGCCTGACGCCCGCCTTCGTCGATCACGAGCGGGTCGTCCTCGTCCCAGTCCGGGGCGCGGTCCTCGTCGTCCTCGAGCCAGGTGTCGGCGTTCTTAGTGTCGGCGTCCTTGGTGTCGTCGTCGGCCGCGTCAGCGAGCGTGCCTTCACCCTCGGAGAACAACCCGTCGTCGAAGCCCTGCTTGAGCTCGCGCGCTTCGCGGAAGCGCCGAGCGCGTCCCTTTCTGGGCACCTCACACCTACCTCTCGAACCGACGCTTGGGAACATCCGTCCCGGGAGCGGTGCTCGTTGCGCCCAGCCCGTCTGGGCGGCCTCACCGGTCGGATCGTCGGACAGTCCCCATTCTCCCACGCGGAGCACCGTCCCGCCGGTCGATCTCGGGCCGGGGCCGCCCTGCCAGGGTCATGGGGGGCGCCGGGCCTCAGGGCTGCTCGTCGCCGCCTCCGGCTCGGCGGAAGGCACCGTAGAGGAACTCCTGGTCCACGCCGGCCGGCGTGGTGTGGGTCTCGGTGGCGAAGGTGACGGGCTCGAAGCTCGGACCGAGGGCGAGCGCCAGCTCCGGGGCCCCGTAGCGGCGTACGGGTAGGCCGCTACAACGCTCGGGGCCGTCAGGGCTGAAGGTGGCGATCACCACGAGGCCGTCGGGCTCCACGGCCCGGCGGAGCTGGGCGACATAGGCCTGCTGGTCGGTGGGGCCGACGAGGAAGTGGAACACCGCCCGGTCGTGCCAGACCCGGTAGCGACGGGGGAGGCGAGCGTCGGCCACGTCGGCGTGGATGAAGGAGACATCGGTGGAGCGGGCGCCGAGGCGCTGACGGGCGCGCTCGAGCGCCTCCGCGGCGATGTCGAGCACGGTGAGGTCTCGGTAGCCCGCATCGAGCAGGTCGTCGACGAGGCGGGACGCGCCGCCGCCCACATCGATCACCGCCGCGTCGTGGTCAGACGCGTACTCGGTGATGAGCGCGAGGGAGCGGGTGGGGTGGGCCTGGTACCAGCTCAGCTGGTCGTCCTGCGCCGAGCGCCACACCTCGCTCCAGTGCTGGGCCGTGTCGACACTCATGCGCCCACCGTACGGTCTCCACCGCCCGTCGACGGCGGGCTGATCACGCGAGTTGGTGGGGCCTAGCCTCGGGCGATGCCACCCGAGGCCTCCCGCCCGCACATGCCCGGGTATGGCATCGCCGGACCCGAGGACAGCAGTGGCCTGTTGCCGTGGTCATGGGCCGAGGAGCGTCTCACCGTCTCGCACGACTATTGGGTCAGCACCATCCGGCCCGACGGGCGGCCTCACGTCATGCCGGTGTGGGGCATCTGGATGGGCGACGCGCTGTGGTTCGGCTCGGGACGCCAGTCACGCAAGGTGCGGAACCTCGAGCGTGATCCCCGCTGCGCCATCGCCACCGACAACGCGCTCCAGCCGGTCGTGCTGGAGGGCGTGGCCGAGACGATGACCGAGCGGCCCTCGCTCGAGGCCTTCGTGGCCGCGTGCAACGCCAAGTACGAGTCCGCGGACATGACGGTCGAGTTCATGGACCCCGCGGCCAACGCGTGCCTGCGAGTGCGCCCGGTCACGGTGTTCGCCCTCAGCGAGGACGACTTCCTCCGCACCCCCACCCGCTGGCGCTGGGAGTAGCTCGGCCCACACCGCAGATCCAGGCCTGTGGTCGCTCCTGATCGGCCTCTCCTGTCGGTGTCCCAGAACGCGCGGCGCAGGAGTGTGTCGGAAGGGCCGTGAACAGCGAGCCGAATCCGGCCGGTGACACGGTCACGTTCGGCGAGCTTCTCGACGAGTGGATGACGTTCAAGGAAGCCGACCGGTCACCCACCACCATCAGCCGGTACCGCATCGCGATCCGGCTGCATCTCACGCCTGCGCTGGGCCAGGTGCCGATCTCGCAGCTGACGCCCAAGGCGTTCGACGACCTGTACCGAGCCCAGCTCGAGCGGCTGTCGCCGGCGACCGTGCTGAAGCACCACCTCATCGCTCGCGCCGCGCTCGACAAGGCCGTGCGCTGGGGCTGGCTCGAGCGCAACCCGGCCGATCGAGCCGAGGCGCCCCGGGCCCGGCGGCGCCCGATGCGACCGCCGAGCGGCGAGGAGGTGGCTCGGCTCCTTGCGCTCGCCGAAGTAGTCGACCTCACCTTCGCAGTCGTGCTCCGCGTCGGGGCGGCCACCGGCGCTCGCCGCGGGGAGCTGTGCGCCCTTCGCTGGACCGACGTCGACCTGGAGGCCAAGACGCTCACCATCGAGCGTGGCATCGTCATGGTGAAGCGGGGAGTGGCCGAGCGCCCGACCAAGACCCACAACCGCCGGAAGGTCGCGCTCGACGACGGTACCGTCGCCGCCCTCGAGTCGCATCGTGAGCGCACGCGGATGGCAGCCCAGGAGCACGGCGTCGAGCTGGCCGCGGACGCCTTCGTGTTCTCGCGCCGGCCCGGGGGCACGCATCCGATCCGGCCCGACAACTGCACCACCACGTTCGAGCGCCTGCGCAACCGCGCCGGTCTGAGCGGTTTCAGCTTCAAGGACGCGACCCGTCACCTCGCGGCGACTCGTCTCATCGGGGCCGGTGTGGACGTGCGGACGGTGGCCGGCCGCCTCGGCCACGCCCGGGCGAGCACCACGCTCGACGTCTACGCCCACTTCCTCCCGGCCCGGGACCGCGAGGCGGCCGAGATCCTGGGCGCGCTGCTCGACCGCCCTATTTCGTAATACGATAGGAGCCATGTGCAGATCCGCGACTCGGCACGCAGGCACGGCCGGGCTGACCAGGACATTCGCCATGCTGTTGAACATGCGCTCGCACGCGAGGAGCTCGACGAGCACCGAGTGCTGTGGCTCGGCCCGGACCGCGCGGGCAACCTGCTCGAGATCGTCATCCTCTACACCGATCAGCGGGAGATCGTGATTCACGCAATGAAGATGCGCCCCGACTACCAGGGCCTTCTTGCGATGAGGCTTGGAGGGACCGAGGGATGACACGGCGGAAGCACAAAGACGCGGACAAGGTCGTTGGCACTGTGGGCGGCAAGCCGGTGACGGAGGCTGATATCGACGCGATGGTTCGGGAGGCCGAGGCCGGCTACGACGTCGCCGAGCTCCTCCGTCGACGACGTGGTCGACCCCCGATGGGCTCGGGTCCGGCTGAGGTGGTGCCCGTTCGGCTCGATCCCGAGCTTCGGGAGGCAGTCGAAGCGCGCGCGGCCAAGGACGACATGACCACCAGCGACGTGATCCGCCGCGCCTTGCGGCGATACCTGGGCGCCGGGGCTCGGTGAGGCGGAGGTCGGTCCCGGATTGCCGCGGTTGGAATTCCCCTGGACCGGACCCGATTTCTGGTCTTGTCTACCGGACCGTACTTCTGATACGGTTCTAGGTGTGGCCGAGTACCGTGTCGAGGTCGAGCCGAGCGTCCTTCGGGCCATGCGCCGCCTTTCCCTCGCGGACCAGCAGCGCATCGCCCAGCGCATCCGGCAGCTCGCCAGTGACCCACGGCCCGCCGCAACCGTGAAGCTCACGGGCATGGTCGACGCCTACCGGCTCCGGCAAGGTAACTACCGGGTCGTTTACACCATCGATGACCAGCAGGCGATCGTCACCATCACGCGAGTTGCGCACCGAAGGGAGGCATACCGATGAACATCGTCCCCATCACCGATGCGAAGGCTCGGCTCGCCGAGCTCGTACGCGGTGCGGAGAACGGCGACGTCGTGCTCGTACGCCACGGTCACCCCGCGGCCGTGCTTGTCGGCGCTGCACGCTACGAAGCGCTGCTCGAGGAGCTCGAGGACTGCCGCGATCGTCTCTCCGTGTACGAGTCCCGCAGCTCCGACCCTTCCATGCGTCTTCCGATCGAGAAGATCGAGGCCGAACTCGGGCTGCTCTGAACCGCACCTCACGCCCAGTCCTCCCCGGCCGGTTGGATCGACGTCGGGGTACCAATTGCCCGACCCCCGAGCGGAGGGCTCGCCCGAGGCCCCGGTCAGGCTGCCGCTATTCTCGACAGCCCCGGGCGATTAGCTCAGCGGTAGAGCGCTGCCTTCACACGGCAGAGGTCACTGGTTCGAAACCAGTATCGCCCACC
>CAZCYE010000089.1:0-5770 GCA_964502775.1 uncultured Bifidobacteriaceae bacterium
GCCACACGTCCGAGCCGCGCCACGCGACACTGCGCGCGGCGGCACCCAGGTCACGCACCAGCGCGTCGGCATCCGGCGCGCCGAGGCGGGCCGCCACCGCGTCCTGGTCCTGGAGGGTCAGCACGTCACCCCGGCCCTCGGCCACGCGGTGCAGGGCGACCCGGACCTCGAGCAGGTGTCGTCGAGCGGCGCGCAGGACATCGACGTCGTCGGGCTGGAGGTGCCCCGCCGCCACGAGGGCATCGAGCCCACCGGGCTCGTCGAGGGTCCAGCCCGCCCACACGAGCGCTTCGAGATCGCGCAGCCCCCCGGACCCGTCCTTGAGGTTGGGCTCGAGCATCTCGGCAATCGGGCCCGGGTGGTCCTCGCGCGCCTTGGCCGCCGCGGCGAGCTCGGCGATGAGGGCCTTGCGGCGGCGGCGGGCCACCTGGCGGGCCCGGTCCACGAGATCCTCCACGACCGACGGATGACCGGCGATCGTGCGCGGATCGAGCAGTGCGGTGAGCGTGTCGCGGTCCGACTCGGCGAGTGCGAGCGCCTCCTTCGGCGTACGCACCGAGTGCCCGAGCACGATCCCCGCGTCCCAGAGCGGGTACCACAGCGTCTCGACCGCGCCGGCCACGTCGTCGTCCCCGTTGTGGACGAGGAGGACGTCAACGTCGGAGCCGGGACACAACTCTCGGCGCGCGAGCGACCCGAGGGCCAGAAGCGCCCACTCGCGCGAGAGCTCGAGTGACGCGGCGAGGTCGGCGAGCACGCCGTCGAGGGCGTCGGCCAGGGCCCGGCCGAAGTCCGCGCCGGTGAGCGTCTCGTCCGCGACGAGGCGCCCCCGGCGGTCCCGGAGGCGCCTCGCTACGAGCGTCGCGTGCTCAGAGCGCGTCGGGGCCCGCCTCCCCGGTGCGGATGCGGACGGCGGAGTCGATCGGCACGACCCATACCTTGCCATCCCCGATCTTGCCCGTGCGGGCGGTCTCCACGAGCTTGTCGGTGACGCGCTTGACGTCGCCGTCGTCCACGAGGATCTCGATTCGCACCTTGGGCACGAAGTCGATCGTGTACTCCGCACCGCGGTACACCTCGGTGTGGCCTCGCTGGCGCCCGAACCCCTGCACGTCGGAGATGGTCAGGCCCTGCACCCCGAGCTCCTTGAGCGCGTCCTTCACGTCGTCGAGCTTGAACGGCTTGATGATGCCGACGATCAGCTTCACACCTTCCCCTTTCAGACCCGCTCGAGTGCGTAACCGGTCTCGGAGTGCTGCGTGAGGTCGAGACCCACCTCCTCGTCATCCTGCGAGACGCGGATGCCCTTGGGCAACACGACCTTGAGCACCAAGCCGATCGCATAGGAGACCACGAACGAGAACGCGCCCACCGCGGCCACCGCGAGCACCTGCTCACCGAACAGGTGCCAGCCCCCGCCGAAGAACACGCCATCGGCGCCCGCGGGGTTCACCGACGCGTCGGCGAAGAGCCCGAGCAGGATGGAGCCGACGAGCCCGCCGACCAGGTGCACGGCGACCACGTCGAGCGAGTCGTCGTAGCCGAACTTGAACTTGAGGCTGATGGCCAGGTAGCAGACCGCGCCGGCGATGGCGCCGATCGCGACCGGTGCGAGCCCACCCACGAAACCCGCACACGGGGTGATGGCCACCAGGCCCGCGACCGCACCCGAGGCGGCGCCCAGCGTGGTGGCGTGGCCCGACTTGAGCCGCTCCACGATCAGCCACCCGATCATGGCCGCGGAGGCGGCCACGAACGTGTTGAGAAAGGCCTGGGCGGCCACGCCGTCGGCGGCGAGCGCCGAGCCGGCGTTGAAGCCGAACCACCCGAACCACAGGATCCCGGTGCCGAGCAGCGTGAGCGGCAGCGAGTGCGGCGGCATGGGCTCCTTGGGCCAGCCGCGGCGCTTGCCCAACAGGAACACGAGCGCGAGCGCCCCAGCCCCGGCGTTCACGTGCACCACCGTGCCGCCGGCGAAGTCGAGGGCGCCCCGTTCGGCAAGCCAGCCACCGCCGAAGACCCAGTGCGCGACGGGCAGGTACACGAGGATCGACCAGGCGCCGATGAACGCCACCCACGCGATCCAGCGCATGCGGTCGGCGATGGCCCCGGTGATCAGCGCCGGGGTGATGACCGCGAACGTGAGCTGGAACGCCACGAACGCGAGCACGGGGATGCCATAGCCCTCCATCACCGCGCCGGTCGTGTCCTTCAGGCCGACGAAGTCGAAGTTGCCGATGAAGCCTCCGTTGCCGAAGCCACCGAAGGCCAGGGTGTAGCCGATGAACACCCAGATGACAGTCACGATGCCCATCGCGAAGAAGTTCTGCATGAGCATCGCCAGCACGTTCTTGGCCCGCACCATCCCGCCGTAGAACAGCGCGAGGCCGGGTGTCATGAACAGCACGAGTGCTGTCGCCGCGAGTACCCACGCGGTGTTTCCTGCATTGATCTCGGGCACTGCCCTCCCCCTCAATCGATCGAACAGGTCTCCGGCAGGATGCCGACATGCTGTTTCCGCGGCGCGTCGCGACTGTTTCGGGAGTGTGAATAACCCCGGTGCGGGTCAGCCCGCCCGGGGAGGCTCACCACCAGCGTTGCGGCCCCATCAGCATGGGCCTCAGGTCACGTGCGGGCTGGGGCGGGGCGAAGAGGAACCCTTGGGCCGCGTCGGCACCGAGGTCCCTCAGGGCGGCGAGCTGCGTCGGGGTCTCCACCCCCTCGGCGACGATCGAGACACCCAGCACGTGGGCGAGGTTGGCCACCGCGGCGACCATCGCCGAGTCCTCCCGGTCGGTCCCGAGCCGCTCGACGAACGATCGGTCGATCTTGACCTCGTCGACCGGGAAGCGCCGCAGCGAGCCGAGCGACGAGTATCCGGCTCCGAAGTTGTCGACGCTCACGCGCACGCCGAGCACCTTGAGGGCCCGCACCGCACCCATGCCGGCGTCGGCGTCCTCGATGAGTGCCCGCTCGGTGACCTCGATGGTGAGCGCGTCCACACCCAGCTCGGCACGCTCGAGCGCGGCCGTGATCACCTCGGTCAGCTGCGGGTTCCCCAGCTCGCGCATCGAGAGGTTCACCGCCAAACCCAGTGGGGACTTCGCCGCCGCGCGCCGCCACTCCGCTACGTCGTTGCATGCATTACCGAGGAGCCACTGCCCGATGGGCACGATCAGACCGGTCGCCTCGGCCAGCGCCAGGAAGTCACGCGGCGACAACAGGCCCCGCTCGGGGTGCTGCCAGCGCACGAGCGCCTCCACGGCGACACACACCCCGTCGTGGAGCGAGATCACCGGTTGGTAGTACACCCGTAGCTGTCCGGCCGCGACCGCGCGCTCCAGCTCGTGCTCGAACTCGCTTCGTTGACGCGCCCGGACCCGCATCTCCTCGTCGAAGATCTCGTAGCGACCTCGACCGGCCTCCTTGGCCCGGTACATGGCGGCATCGGCGTCGCGCAGGAGATCGGTTGGTTCTTCGAGACCGGTGAAGGCCAACGCCACGCCGATGCTCCCGTTCAGCTGGTGCTTGCCATCGGTAATGACGAAAGGTTCCTGCACGGTGCCCAGCAACCGCTGGGCGACACCCGTGACCTGGGTGGTCGCGTGGTCGGCATCCAGGTCCTCGCACAGCACGGTGAACTCGTCGCCGCCGAAGCGAGCCACGACGTCGCCTGGTCGCAGCACCTCTTCCAGTCGCCGAGCCAGCGTGACCAGGAGCGCGTCACCGGCGTCATGACCGAGGCTGTCGTTGACGAGCTTGAACCGGTCGAGGTCGACGAACAGCACGGCGAGCGCGGTCCCCGACCGTTGTGCCCGCGCCAGCGCGTGCTCGAGCAGCTCGCTGAACAGGGCGCGGTTGGGAAGACCTGTGAGCGGGTCGTGGTAGGCGCGGTGCGCGAGGCGTCGCTCGGCAGCGCTGCGCTCGATGCCGAGCGCCGCCAGTCCGCTCAACAGCTCGACCGCGGCCGTCTCGCCGGCGGTGGGGGATCGAGCCTCGGCAAGGTGGACCGAGATCGCCGCCAGCAGCCTCCCGTCGCCGGCCGACCGGATCGGGGCCCACCACAGCCCGGCGAGGTGGGGACCGGCCATGGCCGCGAGGCGCTGGTTGGAGCCCGAAACGGGATCCGCCACCATGACCGCGTCACGCTCGCCCGCACCGGCACCGATCGTGTCGGCGATGTCGAGGAGCGCCGCTTCGGCCACGAACGATTCCGGCATCGAGGGCGCCACGCACAGCTTCATCGTCATGCCCGAGTCGTCGACCAGCCAGATCGCTCCCTGCGCGCCCACGACGCGGCCTTCGAGCGCTCGACACGTCCCGCTGAGGACCTCCGGGAGCGACGCCCCCGTGGCGATGAGCTCGAGGACCCGCGCCTGGCCGCGCAGCAACGACTCGCTGGCGCGCAGCGCCGTCTCTGCCGCCGTGGTCCCGCTGATGTCCTCGTTCGGCTCGGCCCCGCCTCTGCGGCGCACCGGTCCACTCACGCCCGCCCCTTCGATCCCCCTCGACCGAGGACCGCAGCCTTGGCCACTCCCCACGCCATCTGCAAGTGCCCGAGGCCGTCGGCCACCTCGTCCAGGGTACGGGGCGCGAGGCCATGGCGATCACCGGGCACGGCGCGCGTCTCGAACTCGTCGCGCACGACGGCCGGGACGCCAAGCGACTCGAGAACCTGGGAAGGCTCGGCGTGCGCGCCGCGCACGATCTGGAGCGGCGTGGCCCGCTGGCGCGCGGCGGGGAGGCTGAAGAGCTCGCGCAGCTCCCGGCTCACGCGCGCGCTGGCCCTCGCGGCCGCATCCTCGACGCACAGCTCGGCTCCCGCGCGGCGCTTCTCGTCGAGACGTCCCCATGCGTCGAGCACGCGGCCGGCCCGCGCCACGAGCATCGGTGCGAGGCTGGCGCTCACCCCGGCGACGAGCGCGTCGGACACGTTGTGTAGCCGGGTTGCGTCACGTCGGGCGCGCCGGCGCAGCCTCACCCCGCCGCGAGGCCGACCCGGGCGAGGGCTTCCTCCGGGTCGAGCACGAGCCCGCTCACGAAGGGCCCGAAGTCCGCATAGCGGGCCGACACCTCGTCGAAGCGCATCTCGTAGACGATCTCCTTCAGCGCGGCGGGGTCGTCGGCGAACAGCGTGACGCCCCACTCCCAGTCGTCGAGCCCGGTCGACCCGGTGATGAGCTGGACGACCCGCCCGGCATAGGTGCGCCCCACCCGAGCGTGTCCGGCCATGAGGCGCTTGCGCGCCTCGAAGTCGAGCACGAACCAGTTGTCGCCCGGGTTGCGACGCTTGGACATCGGGTAGAAGCAGATGGCCCGCTTGGCGGGCAGGCGCGGGTGCAGCCGCTGTTCGCGGTAGTGGGCGATGCGCTCGCGCCACTCATCGAGGCGGGCCTCCACCTCGGCGGGCTCCACCACCGCCTCCTCGGTCGCGAGCCGCGCCCGTTCGTCCTCGTCGGTGGCCGAGTACCCGGAAGCCTCGGTGAGCGAGACGTACGACCAGGTGGCATCGAGCGGGGCGTGGCGCATCGCGTGCTGGAACGCCTGGAGCCGGGCCAGGTCGGGTCCCAGCACCATCACGCCGAGGTCGGCCTTGTGGCCGAGCACGGCGAACACGACGCATTGGTGCACGTCATCAGAGGTGAGCTCGCCGATGGCGTCGAGCACCACCTTCCCACCACCGGCGCCACCGCGATCGGCTCGATCCGCGTCGACCTTGTAGAAGAGGTGGAGCACCCCCCACCCTGACGACGCTTCCAGCGGGTCCATC
>CAZCYE010000090.1:0-5732 GCA_964502775.1 uncultured Bifidobacteriaceae bacterium
ACCCTCGGCGCGCGCGGCCGCATCGGCGCCGACGAGCGCGGCCAGCCGGCCGCGCCAGAGCTTGCGTTGCCAGCCGGCGAACACCACATGGCGCACGAGGAACACCGCGCAGCAGTCCCACGGCTGCCACGGCTCCGGGCGCAACCCGGCGAGCTCGAGGTCGAGGGGGAGCGCCTCGGCCCGACCCAGCCACGCATTGACACCGGCGGCGTAAGCATCGAGGACGACACGGGCACCGGGATCGAGGGCCTCGTACTCCCGCCGGGCGACGCCCGCCAGGCCGCACCGGCGGGCGAACCCATCGGCATCGATCGCCGACGCGCCCACCACCTCGGCTACTCGTCCGTAGGCGCGGCGCCGGGTGTGCTCGAGCTGGCCGAGGCGATCCTGGGCCTGCACGAAGCCCTGGGCGAAAAAGGCGCCCCACGGGCTCTCGGCGCGCGCGTGCGCGATCCCCCAGTCGTCGCGCCAGATCGAGACCTCCTCCTCCAGTCCCTCGACGCGCATCTCGTCCATGTGGCCTTCGCCCTCGCCGACGCCTACCGCAGCGCCCGCAACCTACGTCGGGTCCGGACCCGCTCGCCGACAGATCAGCGGACCGCGTGGCATCCTCACGGGATGGGCCGCCAGGCAGCAGGGTGGGACACGGCCGGCCACCGTCGAACTGATCGCCGCCGACGCGTGCGCCGCCGGCGGGCCAACCTGGCGCTCGCGCTCGCCACGCTGGTCGCGCTGGGGGCGCTGGCACTCGGGCTGGGCGGGTCCTCCGGGGACAGTGACCGTGAGCGCAGCCGGTCCCCGCGCTCGGGCGAGCGTCAGCGGACGGCCACGACCACGCTGGGTGCCACCACACCGGCCAGCGTGGAGGAGACGGCCGAGGTGCTCGGCCGCGTGGAGCCGGCGCTGCGCGGCGGCGATCCCGACGACGCGAACGACGACGGCGACCCGGAGCGCCGGCGCGCCCTGGGCCGCTCCCAGCAGCTCGCGTACCGGGCGCTCAGCCTGCACCCGGAGTGGCTCGAGCCGGTGGCCGCCACGCTTCCGGCCGAGACCGCCACGGTGGTGCGCGCCAACGTGGCCGCCGGGGCGGCCTTGTCGGCCCTCGTCGTGGATGCACCGCTCGCCACCGCGCTCCCCGAGTGGCACATCGTGGCGCCGGCCCCGCCCGAGGAGCTGCTCGGCTACTACCGGGAGGCCGAGGCCGCGTATCAGATCCCCTGGGTCTACTTCGCGGCCATCCACTTCGTGGAGACGCGGTTCGGACGCATCGTCGGACCGAGCAGCGCGGGCGCGCAAGGCCCCATGCAGTTCATCCCGTCCACGTGGGAGATCTACGGCGAGGGTGACATCTACTCCAACCGCGACGCGATCCTCGCGGCCGGTCGCTACCTGTCGGATCGCGGCGGGCCCGCCGACATGGACCGCGCCTTGTTCGCCTACAACAACCATGATCGCTACGTGGAAGCCATCCAGGCCTACGCGGGCGTGCTCCTCGCCGATGCCCGCGCGTACGACGGCTATTACCAGTGGCAGACCTTCTATCGAACCACCGACGGCCTGTACCTCATCCCCGAGGGCTACCCGGAACAGCCGGCGGTACGCCAGCACGGGTAGGCTCGACCGTCGTGTGGTTGCACCGATCGGACGGCACACTCGTACGCGGCGAGAGCCGCACCCGGCGTGTCATGCCGTACGTCATGCGCGGGCGCAACGAGGCCGCGGTCTACTTCGAGCACGACCTCCCGTTGCGAGCGACGGACGTCTTCGTCCGGGCCTGGAACCACGCCAACCCGAGCTTCCGCGTCGACGTCTTCCATGTGGTGATCTGGGCGCTCACCGACGCGCTCAAGCGCTATCCCAGCATGAACCGCTTCGTCGCCGGAGGGCGCCTCTACCAACGCCGGGGCGTGTGGTTCTCGTACGCGGTCAAGACCAGGCTCGAGGTGGGCTCACCGATGCTCGTGGTCAAACGACGCTTCGACCTCGACGACACCTTCGGCGCCATGGTGACCGGCATGGCCCAGGCCGAGAACGAGGTGCGTACCGGCACCGCGGACAGGGTCGAGCGCGAGCTCGGGGCGCTGCTGATCCTGCCGGGCTTCGTGCGCCGGATCGTGATGTGGGCGATCCGTACCGCCGATCGCCTCGGCGCGCTCCCCCGCTCCTACATCGAGCACGACCCCATGTTCACCTCCGGCTTCCTCGCCAACATGGCCAGCATGGGGATGCCCGCCGTGTACCACCATCTCTACGAGTACGGGAGCTCCTCCATCTTCGGCAGCGTCGGCCGGCCCCTGGCCGAGCCCGGCAGCCCCACGTCGGGCGCCGAGCGCCGTCGCACCATGAACGTGCGCTGGACGTTCGACGAGCGCACGGAGGACGGACTGAGCGCGTGGTACACGCTGCGGCGGATCCGCCAGATCGTGGAGGACCCAGAGGCCAATGGCGTCACGCTCGAGACCATCGCCTCCGCCCCGACCACCGATGGTGCCGCGGCCCGCGCCACCGATACCGAGCCACTTCCGGACGGCGAACCACGGACCCGTAGACTCTGGAGGCCATCCGTCCGGCAATGACGCGCGTCGGCGCGCGTCGAGGTGGTTGATGAGCTACTTCAGTGAGCGGCTGCACGCCTTCCCCCGCTACGACCTGTACCAACTCGGCCTCGAGACGGGACTGTGGCCGTACTACCGAGAGGTCCAGAGCGCCTCGCGACCGCGATTGGTCGTGGCCGGCCGGGAGCTCATCAACTTCGGCTCCAACAACTACCTGAGCCTCTCGTACCACCCCGAGGTCATCGAGGCCACCATCGCCGCCACTCGGCGCTTCGGCACGGGCGTCACCGGCTCGCGACTCCTCAACGGCACGCTCACCCTGCACCGAGAGCTCGAAGCCGAGCTCGCCGACTTCTACGGATTCGAGGCGGCGCTGGTCTTCGCCACGGGGTACGTGGCCAACGCCAGCTCCATCGCCGCCTACCTCGCGCGAGGCGACTACGCCATCGTGGACAAGGACGCGCACAACTCGCTGCTCAGCGGCGTGCGCCTGTCGGGCGCGGCGATGCGCCGCTTCCGCCACAACGACGTCGCCAACCTCGACAAGGTGCTGACCGCGTTACCCGAAGCCGCCGGCAAGGGGATCATCGTGGACGGCGTCTACTCGATGGGCGGCGACGTGGCCCCCCTCGACGAGATCGTGGCCGTGGCCCGACGCCATCCCAACTGCTTCGTGCTCGACGACGAGGCGCACGGCCTCGGCGTGCTCGGAGCACTCGGGCGGGGCGCGGCCGAGCAGTACGGCGTGCTCGGGGACGTCGACCTCGTGACCCTCACGTTCTCCAAGACGCTCGGGTCGTGCGGTGGCGCGCTGCTCGGGCCCAAGGATGCCATCGAGCTGGTGACGCTCACGTCGGGCACCTTCATCTTCACCGCGTCCAACACACCCGGCTCCGTGGCCGCGGCACTCCAGGCGTTGCGGATCCTTCGCGCCGAGCCCGACCGGCCCACCCGACTGCGGGCCAACGTGGAGCTGTTCCTCGAGCTGCTCGCCAGCCACGGCGTCCCCACCAACCGCGCCGAGAGCGCGATCGTGACCGTCCCGCTGAAGCGGGCCGATGAGGTCAGCGTCGCGTTGGCATTCCACGACTTGTTCGACGCGGGCGTCTTCGTGAATCCGGTCATCCCGCCGGCGGTCACCGGGAGCGCAGGCGTGATCCGCCTCAGCCTCATGGTCGACCACGACGCGGCCACCCTCGAGGAGGCGGCCACCGCGCTGGTCAAGGTGCTCGCCGAGCAGGACCAGATCTAGGCGCGCCCGACCATCAAGCCGCGTCCCCGCGGGCGGCCTCGAAGCGGCGCTCCCAGGCCTTGTGGCGCGCCTTGGCGTCCTGCACGAACGGCGACCAGCCGATCAACGTGATCATGGTGTCGTTCACCACACGCGGGACGCCGCGCAGCGGGCGCTTGAAATCCACGAAGAGCACCACTCGGGTGCCGTCGGTGTCGTTCCAGGCCTCGTGCTCGTGCACGTCGTCGAGCACCAGGCTCCTGCCCTCCTCCCAGTGCCGCACGTCGGACCCCACACGAATGCCGCACGCCTCCGCAGGTTCGGGAACCATCAGCGCGAGGTGCAGGCGCAGCACGCCCTTGTAGGGACCGCCATGAGGCGGGATGCGCTTCTGCGGGGCCAGGATCGAGAACATCGCCGTGGTGAGTCCGGGAATGCCCTGGAGCAGGCGTGCCGTCTCGGGACAGCGCGCCAGGTTGCGGTCCGCGGTGAACCCGTAGCCGTGGAAGAAGTACGTCTTCCAGCGGTCGTCGTCGGTGAGCTGGTACTGGTCGGTGGAGATGTCCTGGAAGTTGGGCAGGTCGTCGCGGTAGCTCAACACGGCTTCCAGCTCGCGACGGATCGCGGGGAACCCGGCCTCCAACGCCGGTATCCAGGCAAAGTCAGCCGGGTCGAAGAAGGTGTGGTCGCCCACGAGCGAGTGGCGACCGAAGTAGCCGTCGAGGGAGCGCACGAACTTCTCACCGACGCGGTTGGCCGTGTCCACGGCCTTCTCCCGTAGCGTTCGGCGAGGCACGGGCGCAGTCACGAGCATTGGAGCGTAGCCCTCGACTCCCGCGGCATTCTCCCCGGGCCAGGGGTCACAGCGCCGCGAAGGCGTCGAGGTCGGCGACGGCCGCGGCGGCCCGTGCGATCACCGGCTCGACGCGCGCGGAGGGTTGCATGCCGCCGAGGCCCAGGGTCACGACCATCGCCTCGAGCGGGTACACGAGATGGCGCCGGTACTCGGTGAGCGCGTCCGTCGTCGGCGGCGGCGAGCCTCCCGCGTCCCGCAACGCGTCGCAGTAGATCGCGAGGAGCTCGTGCTCCCAGGACCGCCGATCATCGGTGTCCAGGCCCGTGGCCATCAGGTACGCCACGTCACGGGCCCAGGGCCCGGCCCGAACCAGCTGCCAGTCGGCGAACCAGATCGTGTCGCGCTGATCGACGGCGAGGTTGCCAGGATGGCAGTCGTGGTGCAGCAGCGTCCGGGGGCCGCGTTCCAGCTCCGCGGCGATGCGCCCGCGCCGACGCGTGTAGGCGCGGAGCCGGTCGGCGATCTCGGTCGGTACGAGGTCACCGGCGCGGCGGAGCCCCCGCCATCCCAACGCCCCGGCCGCAGCGCGTCCCGTGGCAGCCTCGAAGGGCCCGATGAGCCCGCCGAGCCAGTCCCAGCCGCCGTCGAGGCGCGCGTCGTCCCAGTAGGCCGCGTGCAGCCGAGCCAGACCAACGAGGGTCGCCTCCATGCGGGCGCGGTCGAAGGCGTCACCCAGGCACCCGAAGCGCGCGCCGGTCGTCTCCACGTCGTCGAGCAGCACCACGAAGCGCGCCCGATCGCCGTCCCAGGCTGCGTAGTGGCAACGGGGAACGGCCACCGGCACCTGCGCGGAGAGATCCCGGTAGAAGCCCACCTCCGCGCGCGCGAAGTCGGTGAGCTCCACCGCCAGCCTCGCCATCAGCGCCCGCGCCGGCACCTTCGCGAACAGCGCCAGGGGCTGGGTCCCCCTGTCGCGGAAGTGCACGCGCACCCGAGCGTGCCCGGCGGTGCCCGAGCCCTCGTGGGTCACCTCGACGCGATCCACCGTGGCCGGGTCCAGGCCGAGCCAGCGCACCACCCGCTCGCTCGTGAGCCCGGGCGCGGATCGGGCCCGGTCGGCGAGCACGCGGGCGGTCTCGAGAAGGCCGCC
>CAZCYE010000091.1:0-5694 GCA_964502775.1 uncultured Bifidobacteriaceae bacterium
TGCCACGCCTACGAGCCTACGCGTTGCCGCTGATCACCGACCCGGGGTGGTGGGTCAGTTTGACTGAGTGGTCTTCTCTCGCTGGCGTTCCCTCCCGGGTCGTAGCGTGCCGCGGGTGGGAGGACGACTGGAACGGATCCAGGCTGGCCCGGCTGCCAGATTCGGACGGGAAGCCCTCTCCCCATTCAGGAAGGGCAGATGGTATTTCTCCGTGGCGGCGTGGGCGCTTCCGTCCGGCCTCGTTGCTGCCGCGTTCATCGCGACACCGTGGGCAGGGGGTGCGACCGTGCTCACGATCGCAACGTGGCTTCTCTGGGCGGCTGGGGCAAGACTGGTGAAGCAGCTCCATGCCGAACAGATCGACGCAACGATCGAACCATTCCTAGAACCACGCCCCGGTGATACGCCCGCGGTGAGCGTCCGCGTGACCCACAAGGCCGGCCCCGCCGATTACGGGGTCTTAGCAGTGTGGGACGGCTTCCAAAACTACGGGGAGTACCAACCACCCTGGACGCCGAATCTCACGGCCGTCACGTTCCTTGAGCCGGACACGCCGGGGATCGTCAGGCTGCTCAGTTTCGAGGAGCATGACGACGGGACTCACGGCTTGAGGCCGATCGTGGTAGTCGGGACAGCCGAAGGCCACCCGAAAAGCACACAGGACGGATGCGCGTTGCGCGTGACATTGCGGCGCGACAGTCCTCGCGGGCTGTACGCGGGCACGCTCCACCTTGCCGATGATCCGAAGATGTGGCGCTTTGAGCCGGACGAGAGGAATCAATCGAGCAACTCAGCGATCTGAGTGTGGGACCACGGAGCCCTAGCGAGCCCGGCGGCCATCGCCGGGGTAGTCGGCTTTCCGGCCTCTCTGGTCAGCGTTTGGTGGGGCCGAGCGAAGTTGTAGTGCATGTAGAACAGGCTCAGCGCGTGGACGTGGTTCTCGACCTTCTTGGAGAACGCGTTGGTGAGCCGGGTGAAACGGCGCATCCCCATCCGCATGGTGAGGTTCTGACGCTCGACGTAAGACGTGCCGATCTGGGCCGGGTCGGGATCACCGTTCAGCACGCGTACGTCCACGCCAGTACAAGTCGCGGGTGAGTATTTGCGGGCCTCGTCGGCGGGCGGACTGCCGTAGTTCTTCTGCATGACCGCGTAGTCGATGCTGTTGCCCCAAAGAGCGTCCACGACCTTCGGGTAGGTGCTGAACCCGTCAGTAGTCAGTTGGATTCGCTGGCCGGGCTTGAGCCGGGAACGCAAGTCCGCGAGGAATACCCAGCAGTCCTGCAACGTGCGCTCACCCACGAGCCACGACGGGACCAGTTTTGTATCCGCATCGATCGCGACCCACGTCCACACGTCGCCGTAGCCGGGCGTGTCCTTGAAGTCCTCGGGGACGTTGCGCTGCTTGGCGTAACAGAACGCCCAAATCTCGTCCGCCTCCACCCGGCGCGTATCGAGGTTCTGGAACTCGCCGTCCATGTAGTCGGCGCAGGCTTCCCCCAGGTCGGCCAAGAGCTTCACGATCGTGTTCTTGGCAGCCCCGGTCACCCGGACTGTGGCTCGGATGCTCATGCCCTCACACAAGCAACCGATGATCTGGGCTCGACGCTCGACGCTCAACCTGTTCACCTGTTGAGTGTCTCAGGAGGGTGAGACACTAACGGTCAGTTTGGGAGACAGGGAGGGCCATGAGAATCGAATGGGCCGTGGGCGTTCAGGGGGTTGAGAACCAGCTCGACGGGCTTACAACACTCCGCGGCGTTGGGGTGGATACGGTCGTGGTCTCGGACGCCGACTTCCCGGTGGACGTTCCCATCATGGTCGCGGTCAATCTCGTGATCCGCTACGACGAGTTTCCCGATGACCCGATGCATCCCGCGCCACACCAGATCGCCTGGCGTATCTTCGGCCCGGACATGGCATCCGTTGCCACGGGAGCAACGGATCGATTCGGGATTTCAGGAAGAAGCCCGGAGCATTACGAAGGGTGGGAAGGGCACAACATCCAAGCCTTGCCCCTCACCGTCCCGGCTCCGGACCCTGGCGTCTACACAGTCGAACTACGACTCGATGACCAGGAACCGGTTGTCGTCGTATATCAGCTTCGCCGCGCCGACCTGGAGGAGGATTGAGTGGACTTCTTCTGCTCCACGAGCGCCAAGCCGTGCTCCGTTCGCGTGAGTACCGGGTCGCGTATTGGCCGCGAGCTGAAATCCACCAAGCGAAGTTCGTCAGAGCCTTCGCTTTCACTCCGCGCGATCGTCGCGTCCATTGTGCGATGCGCGACTTGTACGAAGTCCTCACGCTTGCGCGACTTCTTAGCCATGCCCATGACGATACCAGGGAGGTCAACATGAAACGCGCGGTGGTAATGGGCCTAGTGGGCTTGTTGGCATTCAGTGCACTGGCCGGGGTGAGCGACGCCGGCGCGGGATCGAAGGGGCCGAAGGTGTGCAAGAAGGCGATCACGGCGGCCGACTCAGCACTTGCTCACTGGCAGGACGTAGCGGAGGCTGGGCAAGATTTGATCAACGCGAGCGCGGACCGCAACAGCGCGGTGGGAATCCAAGAACTTGTGGACGCCATCGCAGCCCAAGGGGAGGCTGCGACAGCCTTCGGGCTGGCTTCGGACCAGGCCGAGCCCGCCCAGGAGAAGTACGAGCGTTTACGGGCTAAATGCACCGAGGCTCTCGGCTAGACCCAAACTGACCCACTACCGACCCGGGGTGGTGGGTGCTCCAGCAAGCTCCTGAGCCCCATGCCCAGGCGGCCTGCGCCTCGGGCGGGCAACCCGGGGAATAGATGTCATACCCCCCCGCGATGATCCTGGCATGAGCACACAACTTCGCATCGTCGAGATCCCCGAGACCATCGAGCAGGTCGAGGCAGCCGAGACGGCCGGCACGCAAACCCGTGGCCGCCGAGCGGCGGCGTCACGGGACGCGGCCCCGCCCCGACAGCGGGCCGGGCGGCAGTCGAATCGTGGTGCGCGCCCGGCCGCCCGGGGCCGAGTGGCCCCGTCCCGGCGTCGCACCGCCAAGTGGAAGAGCGACTGGCATCTCGATACCCAGGCCCGCCAGGTCGGACGCGAAGGTGTCGCCGCGGCGCGGGTGGCGTTGGCCCGGGCCGCCGACGCCGAGCTGCCGCACGCCAGCTGACGACTGGCGAGAAGGCGGGCTAGAGGGCTGCGATCTGGTTGCGGAGGGCCGGGAGGCCGCCGTAGAGCGTGTTCCCCGGACATCCGGTCGGCCACAGATCACGGTGACCGAGGAGCGACACGCCGAACGACACCGGTGTCCCTTCCGCCCAATGCGACCCCCCGCCCGCGCTGACCGTCGAGAAGCGGGCCAGCACGTTCACGCCGTGCACGGTCTCGAGCTTCCAGTGCAGCAACTGCCTGAGCGAGATCCAGGCCGGGGCCGGCAGCCCCACGCTCGAATACGTTCCGAGCACGGCCACACCCGTCGAGTGCGAGTTGAAGCCACCGGTGTGGGCCGCGAGCACGGATTCGTGGATTCCCCCGGCCCGCCCCTCGAAGATTGCTCCCTCGCGACCGACCAGGAAGTTATACGCGATGTCGCAGTAGCGAAGCGAGAACATGTGGTACGCCTGGATGCCGCGAACCACCGCCGCCGGGTTGCTGTAGCTGTTGCCCCCAGCCGTGTGGTGCACCACACCGAACTTGATCGGTGACGCGTACAACGGTCCGCTCGGGCACGGTTCGACGCTTCCGAACCCGAGGGCTCCCCATTGCCAGCGCATCACCATCGAGAACGGTGGAGGCGGCTTCGGGACCGGGGCGGGCACCGCAGGAACCACACAGCCCGCCAACGCCACCACCGCGACCGCGACCCACGCCCCCGAGCGCCGGCGGCCACCCACCCGTCGCGGCGTGGGTCGGATCGCCACGACCACGAGCACGATTGCGAGGGCGACGGCCGCGGCTCCGAAGCCAACGGTGGCGGATTCGTCCACTCCGAACACGCCGGATGCGGCCGCCGATCCGCTCGGTACGTCCTGATGGGTGTCCACCGCGGCGACCGTCACGTTCTCCGCCTCGCCACTCTCGACCGTCACGCGGACCACGGACGCGTCCTCCACCCACACCGGCTCGGAGCCGTTGTCCCGACGCGCGTGCGCGGCCGCCCGGGCGTCGGCCGAGCCCGGATCCGGAACCGCGTCCATCACCCCGACGGGCTCCTCAGTGGGTCGCCAGACCCCGTCGGCGTCGCGCACCTCCACCGTGAAGGTGGCTTCCGGATCGCCGTCCCACGTGACGCCGACGAGGCTCGCTTCGACCTTCGCCTTGGCGCGGAACCCCTCATCGACAGAGACGCCGGACGGTGAGATTCGGACTTCCTCGACCGTCGGGGTCGGAGGCGCAGGTCTGCCCGCCACGAGCGCGGGCGCGCCGAACATGCCCAAGGTGACCGCGGGGAGGAGCAGCAGGCGGCGCATCACAGGATGTGGGTCTCGTTCACCAACTCGTCGTGGACGGTTCGGCCTGCCCGGGCGCCATCTTCGCGCGCTCGGCGCTGTTCCCAAAGCACCCCAGTCGTGAATGATGCCCTCGAAGGCATCGGAGCCTACAGAGCCACCGAATCGGGACGATCAGCACCACTCGCCGGCACGCGGAGAGATCAAACCAATCTGGCACAGCGACGCATACTCGGGTACAACGATGGCCATGCCCGACGAACCCGACCCGAAGCGAGTGGAGAACCGAGCAGACGCTCTCACGCCTGAGGAGCGGGAAGCCGGAAGCGACGATCCCGAAGTGCAAGCGGAAGCGATCCTCGCCGAGTCCGACGCCCGCACCGAGGACCGCGTTTCGCCACCGGGCAAACCCGTCGAGCACCGCCACTCCGAGGACACGGTCGAACCCACGGACTGATCTCGCACTTCCGGGCGGACGACGGTCCCATTGCCCTAGCAATGCAGCCTTCGTTCCTGATGGCCTGCTCATTCTTACCGAGCTGCCGGTTGGAACAGCTCTACGACGTTGCCCGACGGATCCTCGAGCAGGATCTGCTTGCCGCTGGGGCTGGTCACAATGTCGTTGCGGAAGGTCGCGCCGGCGTCGCGAAGTCGCCTCACGTCAGCGTCGATGTTGTCGACGACGAAGTGGATGCGGTTCCAACCACCCGGCCCGGGCTTGCGACCGTCGGGCATCGGACGCCCCGCTGAGCTCGCCGGCCCTGCGAGCAGCAGCCGCAGGTTCCCGCGCTTGACGTCGGCGAACGCGGGTGATGCGCTCGTCAAGAGCTCGAAGCCGAGCAGCTTGCTGTAGAAGGCGATCGCCTCGTCGACATCGTCGACCATGTAGCGGACGTTCACCATTTCATTGTTCGGCATGTGTCGACCTCCTCGTCGATGGTTTGTCCAGCAGATGGAGCAGGAACCCGATGCGCGTCTCGAGTTCGCCAGCGGTGCGTTCGAACGCGGGAAGGGTCGCCCGGTCGCTCAGGCCCTCGAGCGAATAGCGTTCCAGCCGACTGTGAAAAGCTCAACCCGGATCGCACGTCCGCGGGCCTGAGCCTGGAACACCCTTTTAGTCAAGCAGCTGATGCTAGGCGGGTCGATCGGACGGTAGTGGCTCAGTTTGAATGATCATGGTGGTGGTCGGCGGTGACGGTGGTCCACGCCTGCCAGGTGATCCGTAGGATCACGATCGTGATCGCGAGGCCGACGATC
>CAZCYE010000092.1:0-5464 GCA_964502775.1 uncultured Bifidobacteriaceae bacterium
GGCGGCACGTTCGACGTGTCGGTGCTCGAGTTGGGCGACGGCGTCTTCGAGGTGAAGGCCACCGCCGGCAACACCCAGCTCGGCGGTGACGACTGGGACCAGCGTGTCGTCGACTGGATGGTCACCGAGTTCCGCAACGCCCACGGCGTGGACCTGTCGGCCGACAAGATGGCGGGCCAGCGTCTCAAGGAGGCGGCCGAGAAGGCCAAGATCGAGCTGTCGTCGCTCCAGGAGACGTCGATCAACCTCCCCTTCATCACGGCGACGGCTGAAGGGCCGCTCCACCTCGAGCTCACGCTGACCCGCGCGAAGTTCCAAGAGGTCACCGCGGACCTGCTCGCCGCCTGCAGGGGCCCCTTCGAGCAGGCGATCAACGATTCGGGCCTGGGCAAGGACGCCATCGACCGCGTGATCCTCGTGGGTGGTTCCACGCGCATGCCCGCGGTCCAGGACCTGGTGCGTGACCTCACCGGCAAGGAGGGCGACAAGGGGGTCAACCCGGACGAGGCCGTCGCGGTGGGCGCGGCGATCCAGGCCGGCGTGCTCAAGGGTGACGTGAAGGACGTGCTGCTGCTCGACGTGACCCCGCTGTCGCTCGGCATCGAGACCAAGGGCCAGATCATGACCCGCCTCATCGAGCGCAACACCACCATCCCCACCAAGCGGTCCGAGGTGTTCACGACTGCTGACGACAACCAGTCGAGCGTGGAGATCAAGGTGCTCCAGGGCGAGAGCGACATGGCGTACCGCAACAAGCTGCTCGGCACGTTCCAGCTCGTCGGGATCCCCCCGGCGCGCCGGGGCACGCCCCAGATCGAGGTGACCTTCGACATAGATGCGAACGGCATCGTGCACGTGAGCGCGAAGGATCTCGGCACCGGCAAGGAGCAGGCCATGACGATCACCGGCGGCACGGCGTTGTCCAAGGAAGAGATCGACCGGATGGTCAAGGAGGCCGAGCTCCACGCCGAGGAGGACCGCAAGCGCCACGAGGAGGCCGAGACGCGCAACAACGCCGACTCGCTCGTGTTCCAGACCGAGAAGCTGCTGGCCGAGCAGGCGGACAAGGTCACCGCCGACGACCGGGCCAAGGTCGACGCCGCGCTCGCGGAGCTCAAGGCGGCGCTCGCGGGTGACGACGTGGACGCGGTGCGGGCCAAGCACGAGGCGCTCACGGCCACGCTCCAGGAGTTCTCGCAGCGGCTCTACCAGAACACCCAGGCCGGTCAGCCCGGCCAGCCCGCCGGTGACGGGGGCGGCCCCGAGGCACCGACCCCTCCGTCCGACGAAGAGGTGGCCGACGCCGAGATCGTCGACGAGGGTGAAGAGCGCAGCGCCTGATGCCCAACCAGGCCGCGGACGAGCACCCGGACGGGCCGCGGGGCCCCGGGCCGACGTCGAGCGACGACCAGAGCGACGACCAGATGGAGTCGCAGATCGAGGCGGAGCTCGCGGCGCTGGCGGCCGAGCCCGCGCCCGGGAGCGCGTCACCGGATCCGCTGGCGCCGGACGAGCTGGGGGCCGTGCGCGCCGAGCGTGACGAGCTCCGGGCACTCGCCCAGCGCGTGCAAGCCGACTTCGAGAACTACCGGAAGCGGATGCTGCGCGAGCAGACCGAGGCCATCGAGCGCGCGGGAGAGCGGCTGGTGGAGCAGCTGTTGCCCGTGCTCGACAGCTTCGAGCTTGCCCTGGCCACCTTGGACGATGCCGACGAGAAGGTGCGCAAGGGCGTGGAGCTCGTCTTCGCCGAGTTGGTGAGTGTGCTCGAACGAGCCGGGCTGGAGCGGATCGACACCGACGGCACCCCGTTCGATCCCAACGTGCACGAGGCGGTGCTCGAGGTGGCCCACGATCTGCACTCCGAGCCCGTCGTCGTCGAGACGCTGCGCGCGGGGTACCGGTACAAGGGCCGAGTGCTCCGGCCCGCGATGGTGAAGGTCGCGCGCGCCGCGCCGGAGTGAGGGGGGCTCACTGATGGCGCCACAGCGCGAGTGGTTCGAGAAGGACTACTACGCCGTGCTCGGCGTCGAGCCGGGGGCGAGCGACAAGGACATCCAGCGCGCGTACCGCACGTTGGCCAAGCAGTACCACCCCGATGCCAATCCTGGTGATGCGCCGGCCGAGGAGCGGTTCAAGGAGGTCTCCGCGGCTCACGACGTGCTCGGCGACCCCGAGCGTCGCAAGGAGTACGACGAGGTCCGCGCGATGGTCGCCAGTGGCGTCGGTCCCGGGGGACCGGGGTTCGGCGGCTTCGACGGAGGCTCGTTCCGCTTCGAGGATTCCGGCGGCCTGGGCGATCTGTTCGGCGGCCTGTTCGGTGGTGGTGGCGGACGCCGCCGAGGCCGGGCGCCGGCGGGACCCCAGCGCGGGGCCGATCTCGAGACCGAGCTCGAGCTCGACTTCCTCGACGCGGTCCACGGAGTGACCACGTCGGTGCCGCTCACCTCGGATGCGGCGTGCTCGGTGTGCGGCGGCAGCGGCGCCGAGCCCGGCACCTTCCCCATCACGTGTCCCACCTGCGGGGGTTCGGGCTCAGTGGCGGTGGACCAGGGTCCGTTCTCGTTCTCCCAGGTGTGCGGCCGCTGTGGCGGACGCGGCCAGGTCATCGAGAAGAAGTGCAAGAAGTGCAAGGGCTCGGGAGTGGAGCGCCGCCGCCGCGAGGTGAAGGTGCGGATCCCCGCCGGTGTGCGTGACGGTCAACGCATCCGGATCAAGGGTCGAGGCGCGGCCGGCCGCAATGGAGGTCCCACGGGCGACCTCTATGTGGTTGTGCACGTGCGCCCCAATGCGCGGTTCGGGCGCCAAGGCGCCAAGCACCTGACCGTCAAGGTGCCGATCACGTTCGCCGAGGCGGCGCTCGGTGCCCAGGTGAAGGTGCCCACGTTGGGTGCACCCGTCACCGTCAAGGTGCCGCCCGGCACCCAGAGCGGTACCACCGTGCGCGTCCGCGGCCGGGGGATCAAGCCTGCGAGCGGCGAGCCGGGCGACCTGCTGGTGACGTTCGAGGTGGTGGTGCCCGACCAGCTCAGCGACGAGGCCCGCGCCGCGGTGCAGGCCCTGGCCGACTCGCTCCCGGCCAGCCCGCGCCAGCACTTGGAGGTGTAGGCGGTGGAGGACACGGACCGAGCCCTCTACATCATCTCGGTCGCCGCGGCGCTCACCGGAGTGCACGCCCAGACGCTGCGGATCTACGAGCGCAAGGGCCTCATCGAGCCCCAACGCACGCAGGGCGGCAGCCGGCGGTACTCCCAGCGCGACCTCGATCTGCTCCAGCGCATCCAGGAGCTCACGACCGAGGGCGTGAGCCTGGCCGGGGTTCGCAAGGTGCTCGAGCTCGAGGACGCGCTCGCAGCGGCGGTCGACCGGATCGCCGAGCTCGAAGCGGTCGTCCGTGGCCTCCGAGCGCAGCTCACCGAGCGCGCCGGCGAGACCCGAGGCCGCGGTCGGGGGAGCGCGCGAGGGTGAGTTCTCGAAGTGTGACGACGCAGCCGCGTTGACAACGTCGATCCCACGAGACGAGGTGTGATGGCACTCGACCCCAACAAGTTCACCCGCAAGACGGGGGAGGCGATCCAGGCCGCCCAGTCGCTGGCCCGCGAGCAGAACCACGCCCAGGTGATGCCCGAGCACCTGCTGGCCGCCCTGCTCGCCCAGCCGGAGGGCGTGGTGCTCCCGGTGCTCGAGCGGTTGGGCGTGGCCCCGAAGACCCTGCGCGACCGGGTCAACGAGGCGCTCGAGGGCCTGCCGAAGGTCTACGGCGCCACCCAGCAGCCCCAGCTCGCGCCGGACGCGTATCGGGTGCTGGAGGCCGCCGACGCGGCGCGCACCGAGCTCGGCGACGACTACCTCTCCACCGAGCACGTGCTCCTCGCCATGTGCGAGGTGCCCGGCGGCGTCGGCGACATCTTGCGCGCGACGGGGGTCGCCAAGGAGGCGGTGCTCGAGGCCCTGAAGTCGGTGCGCGGCAGCCACCGGGTCACGAGCGAGAACCCCGAGGAGCAGTACCAGGCGCTCGAGCGGTTCGGCCGTGATCTCACGGAGGAGGCCCGCAAGGGGAAGCTCGATCCCGTCATCGGCCGCGACGACGAGATCCGTCGGGTCATCCAGGTGCTGAGCCGCCGCACCAAGAACAACCCCGTGCTCATCGGTGAGCCCGGCGTCGGCAAGACCGCCATCGTGGAGGGCCTGGCGCGCCGCATCGTCGAGGGCGACGTGCCGGAATCCCTGCGCGACAAGCGGCTCATCGGGCTCGACATCGGGGCCATGGTCGCGGGGGCCAAGTACCGGGGCGAGTTCGAGGACCGGCTCAAGGCCGTGCTCAAAGAGATCACGGACGCGGAGGGGGAGATCGTCACCTTCGTGGATGAGCTGCACACCATCGTGGGCGCGGGCGGCGCCGAGGGCGCGGTCGATGCCAGCAACATGATCAAGCCGATGCTGGCGCGCGGTGAGCTGCGAATGATCGGGGCCACCACGCTGGACGAATTCCGCAAGTACATCGAGAAGGACCCCGCGCTCGAGCGGCGCTTCCAGCAGGTGTTCGTGGGTGAGCCCTCGGTGGAGGACACCATCGCGATCCTCCGCGGCCTCAAGGAGCGCTACGAGGTGCACCATGGCGTGCGGATCCAGGACGCGGCGGTCGTCGCCGCGGCGGTGCTCTCCGACCGTTACATCACGGGGCGCCAGCTCCCCGACAAGGCCATCGACCTCGTCGACGAGGCTGCGTCGCGCCTGCGCATCGAGATCGACTCCATGCCCTTCGAGATCGATGTGGTGGAGCGCCGTATCCGCCAGCTCGAGATCGAGAAGGCGGCCCTGGCCAAAGAGACCGATGACTCGTCCCGGTCCCGGCTCGATGCGATCGAGGCCGAGCTTGCCGAGCTCACCGAGGCGCGCACCGCGATGGTTGCCCACTGGCAGAACGAGAAGGCCGCGATCGCTGAGATCCGCGCGCTCAAGGAGCAGCTCGAGAGCGCGCGCACCGAGGCCGAGCGGGCCGAGCGGGAGGGAGACCTGGAGCGCGCCGCCCAGCTCCGCTACGGCACCATGCGCGACCTCGAGGCCGAGATCGAGGCCCGTACCGCGCATCTCAACGAGCTCCAGGCCGACCAGACGATGCTCAAGGAGGAGGTGGACGAGGAGGACATCGCCGAGATCGTCTCCAAGTGGACGGGCATCCCGGTCTCACGCCTGCTGGAGGGCGAGATGGCCAAGCTGGTGCGGATGGAAGAGGTGCTGCACAGCCGCGTGATCGGCCAGGACGAGGCCGTGAGCGCAGTGGCCAACGCCATCCGGCGCTCCCGCGCCGGGCTCTCGGACCCCCACCGCCCCATCGGCTCGTTCCTGTTCCTCGGGCCCACCGGCGTGGGCAAGACCGAGCTCGCGCGCACGCTGGCCGACTTCCTCTTCGACGACGAGCGGGCCATGGTGCGCATCGACATGTCGGAGTACCAGGAGAAGCACA
>CAZCYE010000093.1:0-5435 GCA_964502775.1 uncultured Bifidobacteriaceae bacterium
GGCCTCGCCCGCCTCGCCCGCCTCGCCCGCCTCGCCCGCCTCGCCCGCCTCGACGGCCTCAACGCCGGTATCACGCTCGACCTGGGCATCGCCGGCCGCCGTTCCAGGCGTTCCGGGCGTCCCGGGCGTCCCGGGCACAGCCTCGGGTGCCGCCTCGGGCCCGATGAAGTTGCCCTCCGCGTCGTAGGCGTGGTCCCCGTACACCTCGCGGTACTCGGCGGCCACCTCGCCCCCCTCCGCAGCCTGCTTGATCGACAGAGAGATGCGGCGACGATCGAGATCGACGTCGATGATCTTCACCCACAGCTCCTCGCCGGGCGTCACCACCTGCTCCGGGGCCTCCACGTGCTGCACCGCCATCTCGGAGATGTGCACCAGCCCCTCGATCCCCTCACCCACCTGCACGAATGCCCCGAACGGCACCAACTTGGTGACCCGGCCGTAGACGAGCTCGTCCACTTGATGGGAGTCGGCGAACGCCTGCCACGGATCCTGCTGGGTGGCCTTGAGCGACAGCGAGATCCGCTCACGGTCCATGTCGACGTCGAGGACCTGGACCGTCACCTCGTCGCCCACCTGCACCACCGAGCTCGGGTGCTCGACGTGCTTCCACGACAGCTCGGACACGTGCACGAGGCCGTCCATCCCGCCGAGGTCGACGAACGCGCCGAAGTTGACGACCGAGGAGACGACACCGCTGCGAACCTCACCGGGCTTGAGATTGGCGAGGAACTCGTCGCGCTGCTCGCGCTGGGTCTCCTCGAGGTGTGCGCGCCGCGACAGCACCACGTTGTTCCGGTTCTTGTCGAGCTCGATGATCTTGCACTCGAGTGTTCGCCCCACGAACGGATGCAGATCACGCACGCGCCGCAGGTCCACGAGTGAAGCGGGCAGGAAGCCGCGGAGGCCGATGTCGAGGATGAGGCCGCCCTTGACCACCTCGATCACCGGACCCGAGACGATGCCCTCGGAATCCTTGATCGACTCGATCGTCCCCCACGCCCGCTCGTACTGGGCGCGCTTCTTGGAGAGGATGAGGCGGCCGTCCTTGTCCTCCTTGGTGAGGACCAGCGCCTCCAGCTCCTCGTCGAGCGTCACGACCTCGTTGGGGTCGACGTCGTTGCGGATCGAGAGCTCGCGCGACGGGATCACACCCTCGGACTTGTAGCCGATGTCGAGGAGCACCTCGTCGCTGTCGATCTTGACGACCTTGCCGGTGACGATGTCCCCGTCGTCGAACTCGACGATGGTCTCGTCGACCGCGTCGGAGAACGACTGGCCACCCAGGTCGTCGAGCACCACCGTGCCGTCATGGTCGTGCTCATCAGAAGAGAGGGAATCTCCGGAAGAGAGGGAATCTCCGGAAGAGAGGGGCTCGTCCGATGAAAAGGACAGCGGACTCGGCGCGGCTGCGATCGCGCTCGGAGCCTCGGAGGTTTGGGGGGCCCCTACGTCGCCGGCCTGCTCGTCGATGACGGGGGCGCCGGAACCTCCCGTCGTGTCCTGCTCCGACACCATGACTCCTCTGGACCTCGTCGCCCTCGGGCTGCATGCCCGGACACGAGCGACGTGGCTCCCGGCTGGGAGCCACGTCGTAGAGGGTACATGTTCTTCCTCACCGGTGTTCCACCACACCGGTGTTTCACCCCGTCCCGCTCGGGCTACTTCGCTTCGGCCCAGTTCGGACCGAACCCCACGTCGACCTCGAGCGGGACGCGCAGCTCCGTGACCGACTCCATCGTGTCGCGGATGACGGGCTCGGCCGACGCCGTCTCGTCGAGCGGGATCTCGAACACCAACTCGTCGTGCACGGTCAGCAGCATCCGGGCCCGCAGCCCGTGGTCGTCGAGAGCGCAGTCGACCTGGATCATCGCCAGCTTGAAGATGTCGGCCGCCGAGCCCTGCACCGGGGCGTTCTGGGCCATGCGCTCCCCCATCTGGCGGATGCGGAAGTTCTCGGAGGCGAGCTCGGTGATCTGGCGCCGACGCCCGAAGATGGTCGTGGTGAAGCCGCGCGCCCGGGCCTCGGCCACGGTGCGGCGCATGTACTCGTGGACGTTGGGGAAGCCCTCGAAGTAGTGGTCGAGGATCTCCCGAGCCGCACTGGTCTCGATCCCGAGTCGCTGCCCCAGGCCGAAGGCCTCCATCCCGTAGGCCAGCCCGTAGTTGACCACCTTGGCGAACCGGCGCTGGGCGGGGCCGACATCGCCCTCGGGCATGTCGAAGACCTTGGACGCCGTCGCCGTGTGCACGTCGGCACCCCGCTCGAACGCGTCGATGAGCCCCGGGTCCTCGGCGAGGTGGGCCAGGACCCGCAGCTCGATCTGGGAGTAGTCGGCGGTGAGCAGCCCCCAGCCCTCGTCGGCGACGAACGCCTTCCGGAACTCTCGGCCCTCCGCGGTGCGAACGGGCACGTTCTGGAGGTTGGGCGCCTCGCTCGAGATCCGCCCCGTCGTGGTGTCGGTCTGCTTGAACGTCGCGTGCACTCTTCCATCAGTTCCGATCAGGGGCGGCAGCGCGTCGGCATACGTGCTCCGCAGCTTCTCCACCTCCCGGTAGCGGAGCAGGTCCCCCACGATCGGGTGCTCGTCGATCATCTTCTGGAGGGAATCGGCGTCGGTGGACGGGCCGGTCTTGGTCTTCTTCACGGGTACGAGCCCGAGCTTGTCGAACAGGATCGCCCGCAGCTGCGGGGTCGAGTTGACGTTGAACTCCTCGCCGGCGTGGACATGGATCCGCCCCACCAGGAGCTCACACTCGGCGGCGAGCTCTCGGCGCAGATCGTCGAGAAAGCGACGGTCGATCCGGATGCCGGCGCCCTCCATCTTGGCGAGCACGCGCACCAACGGTCGCTCGAACCGCTCGTAGAGATCCGTGAGCTCGCGCGCCGCGAGGGCGTCGGCGAGCACATCGGCCAGGCGGAGCGCCGCCGCCGCACGCCGCCCCGTCTCCTCGATCGCCGCCGTCTCGTCGAGATCGAGCGTGCCCTGCACCTCGGCATCGGGCGACGACACCTCGAGCGCCAGGTAGCGGAGGGTGAGGTCCTCGAGCCGGTACGTTCCCTCGGCCGGGTCGAGCAGATAGGCCATGACCGCGGTGTCGTGGTGCAACGTGCGCACGTCGGTGCCGAGCGCATGCATGAGCTCCTTGGCCCGATGCGCGACCAGCGGCGGCCCGCCGGGAGCCACGAGCGCGCGCACCGCGGCCACGACGTCGGGCTCGGCGAGCGCGCCCGCAGCGAGGTAGCGCACTCGCGTGTCGGACTCGTCACCGCTTGCCACCGCCAGGCCCGCGAGCGAACCGCGGCCCGGTGCGCGCGGCGACGCCGCGTCCCACCTCGGCTCGAGCGCGTAGCGCCGGCCCGCCGAGGCGATCTCGGCGAGCACCTCGACCGCGGCCGCGGCCTCGCGGATCACCTCGACCTCGGTCTCCAGCACCTCCGCGGTGGGCGCCTCCGACCGGTCGCCGACGGCCTCCATGAGCCGCGGGAACAACGTGCGGAACTCGAGCTGGTCGAACAGCACCCGTACCTGCTCGCGGTCGAACGACCCCGGCCGCAGCGCCTCGAGCTCAGCGTCGACCTCCACGTCGCGCCGCAGCACCGACATGTCCCGGTTGAGACGCACCCGGTCCCGCATCTCGTCGAGGTGCTGGCGCTGCTTGGGGGGCAGCTCGTGGAGGTGCTCCAGGATCTCGTCCACGCCGCCGTAGGCCACCACCAGCTTGGCCGCGGTCTTCTCGCCGATGCCCGGGACCCCTGGGAGGTTGTCGCTCGTGTCGCCCCGGAGCGCGGCGTACTCGGGGTACCGCGCCGGAGTGACCCCGCCGGTGCGCTCCACGATGCCCGCCTCGTCGTAGAGCGCGTAGTCGGACACGCCCCGCTTGTTGTACAGCACCTTGATATGAGGATCGTGCACGAGCTGGAAGGCGTCGCGGTCGCCGGTGACCACGACCACGTCGACGCCGTGGGCGTCGGCCCGAGTGGCCAGGGTAGCGATCACGTCGTCGGCCTCCACGCCCGGTACCTCGATGACCGCGATCCGGAGAGTGTCGAGCACCTCTCGGATCAGGGGCAGCTGGGCCGAGAACACCGCCGGGGTCTCCTTGCGACCGGCCTTGTACTCGGGGTCCATGTCGTCGCGGAAGGTGCGCGCCGGCGTGTCGAACGCCACGGCGAGGTAGTCGGGCTGCTCGTCGGCGAGCATCTTGGTGAGCATCGACGTGAAGCCGTAGACGGCGTTGGTGATGGTGCCCGCCTTCGTCGCCAGATCGGTGGGCAACGCGTAGAAGGCGCGGTAGGCGAGCGAGTGGCCATCGAGCAGCACCAGCTTCGCCACGGGCCGATCGTACGTCGGGCTCCTAGGAGGGATTGGCGCTAGGGGATGAGCTCGCCGTCCACCACCGAGCGCGCCACCTGGGCGATCGTGCTGCGGGTGTTCATGGCCCGTTGCTGGATGAACCGCCAGGCCTGCTGCTCGTCCATGCCGTGCTCGCTCATGAGTCGCCCCTTGGCGCGGTCCATGAGCTTGCGCGCCTCGAGCCGGCCCTCGAGGTCCACGATCTGGCGCTCGAGCGCGAGCAGCTCCGCGTGGCGGGCACGGGCCAGCTCGATCGCCGGGATCAGGTCGGATTTCTGGAAGGGCTTGACCAGGAAGGCGAGAGCCCCCGCGTCGCGGGCCTGTTCCACCAGGTCGCGCTGCGAGAAGGCGGTGAGGATCAGCACTGCCGCGAGGCGCTCACCCGCGACCCGGCGGGCGACGGTGATGCCGTCGAGACCGGGCATCTTCACGTCGAGGATGACCACGTCCGGCCTCAGCGCGCGCACGAGATCGATCGCCTCGTCGCCCCGCCCGGTCTCCCCCACGACCGCATACCCCTCCTCTTCGAGGAGCTCTCGGAGGTCGAGGCGGATGATGGCCTCGTCCTCGGCGATCACCACCCGGGGCCGATCATCGTCGGACACGTCCGACTCAAGGGACACGAACGGGAGCGCGCGCTCAGCGAGCCGGGAGCTCGGACGCCAAGCGGTCGAGCAACGCGTCCTGCTCCCGGCGGATCTCGGCGATCGCGAGGACCAGGGAATCGCGGTGGCGAGCGCACACGTCGGCGTGGCGCCGGGCATCGCGGGACTCGACCTCGGCGAGGGGAGTCTCGGCGACCAGGGCGCGCATGCGGGTCTCCTCGGCCTCGTCCTCGAAGAAGGCCAGCTGCTCCTCGGTCACCCCGAGCTCGGCGCGCAGGCGCTTGAGCCGCTCCGAGACGTCCACGAGGCGCCGTTGCAGCATCGACCGTGCCATGGGACCGTGAAGTCTACGGGCGCGTGAGGACCGACCGGTAGCCTTCCGTCGAGGCCCGGATGGCGCAATCGGTTGACGCGGTCGGCTCAAAACCGGCTGCCCGCAAGGGCATGTGGGTTCGAGTCCCACTCCGGGCAC
>CAZCYE010000094.1:0-2651 GCA_964502775.1 uncultured Bifidobacteriaceae bacterium
AGGTCGCCGTGGAAGACGCCGTGGATCATGGCGCCCTCGAGGCACGCGATGAGCCCGGCCCGGAGCACTGCGCTCGTGTCGATGCCCGCGGCGTGCATCGCCTCCACGTCATCGAACGCGAAGCCGCGGAGGCGCTCCATGACCAGCACCTTGCGGGTCACGAGCACCGGGTGCGGCCGAGGTACCACCATCGTGCGCTGGTTCGTGACCGCGAACACCCGTGCGAGGTCGAGCATGTTCTCGGCCTCGAGGCGGAAGTCGAGCTCCTCGGTGACCTGCCGGGCGAACACGTCGATCAGTGCGGGCGGGTTGGCGAGCGCCGCCACCGGGATCCGGCCCACGAGCAGGCGCGCGAGCCAGGCCAGCCCGCGCACGTCGGACCGGATCAGCGCGCCGACCCGGGGCCGCTGCACCTTGACCACGACCTCCTCGCCGCTCACCAGCCGCGCCGCGTGCACCTGCGCGATCGAGGCGGCGGCGATCGGCTCGGTGTGGAACTCGGAGAACACCTCACCGAGCGGGCGGCCGAGCTCGCGCTCCACGAGCTGCTCGATCTCCGAGAACGGCTCAGGCGGCACCTGGTCGCGCAGCCTCTTGAACTCCGCCACGAGCTCGTCGGGGAACATGCCCTCGAAGGCGGAGATGACCTGGCCGAACTTCACGTAGGAGGAGCCGAGGCCCTCGAACGACTTGCGGAGGCGCCGGGACAGCCCAGCGCGTGAGCGGGGTGTCCCGCGATCGCGCACGTACCACGGGACCAGGGCGGTGGCGAGCCCCACCAGCACCCGCGCCAGGCGCGCGAGCGGGGGGAAGCGGTGCTTGCGCACGAGGCTCGCCGCGTCCACGTGCGACTGGGCGCGCACACGCTCGAGCGCGGGTTTCCAGACCAGCTCCTCGACCCGCACGACCCAGGGCCCATGGTCGGTGAAGGCGTACCCGGTGACGTCGGGCGAGACGGGCGAGACAGGCGAGACGGGCGAGATGGTGGGTTCGCTCATCGGCGTGTCACCGTACGCCACGCCTCCCTACGCCCTCGTGGCCCGGCCCGGGCGGACGGGCACCTCCGCTGAGGCGCGGTCGTCGAGGACGGCCATCGCCGCGTTGCGCCCGTTGATGCCCATCACCGAGCCGCCCGGGTGCGTGGCGGCGCCACACAGATAGACGCCGGGCAGGGGGGTTCGCGGTCCGAAGCGCCGCTCCCACATCTGGTCGGGCCGGATGTCGCCCTGGAAGATGTGGCCCCCGGTGAGCCCGATGCGGGCCTCCACGTCGGGGGGGCCCAGCACCTGGGCTTCGCTCACGCAGTCGGCCACGTCGGGCGCGAACCGGGCGATGGCCGCGAGCACGGCGGCCGCGATCTCGTCACGGCGGTCGTCCCACGTGCCGCGCGCGAGCACGTAGGGCGCGTACTGGGCGAACACGCTCATCGTGTGGGCACCCTCGGGCGCGACCGACGGGTCGTAGGCCGTCTGGAAGTAGAGCTCGCACCACTCCGGCGTGGGCTCGCCCCGGCGGGCCGCGTCGCAGGCGGCTTGGGTGTCATCGATGCTCCGCCCGATCTCGATCTGGGCGCGGAACACGCCCTCGTCGCCGCGGGCGGCCGGAAATGCGGGCAGGCGCGCGAGCGCGCAGTTGAGCTTCACGACCGGGCTCTCACAGCGCCAGGCGTCGATCCGAGTCCGGAACGCGCGGTCCATCGCACCCTCGACGAGACCGGCCATGCGCACCGGGTCGGCGTTGACGAGCACACTGCGGGCTCGGATCGTCTCACCGCCCACGAGACGCACTCCCTCGCCGGGCGCGATCGCGCCCACCTCGACACCGGTGGCCAGCACCGCGCCCGCCTCCCGCGCCGCCTCCGCGATCGCGAACGACACGCGGCCCACTCCTCCCTCCACGAAGGACCAATCCTTGAGACCCAGATCATGATGTGCGTGCACCCAGGCCGTCCCCGGCTCTCGGGGCCCGGCGAAGGTGCCGATGACACCCTGGCCGTGCAGCGCGCTGCGGAGGCGCTCGTCGCGCACATGGGCCTCGACCACGTCCGCGATCGACGCGTGCAGCACCACATCGAGCGCCTCGGGATCGTCCCCGAACACCTCCGCGAGCACGGAGCGGTCCGGCGCCTCGCCCACCCAGAGGTCGCCACGGGGCCCGGCCCGCAAGGTGCGCGCGATGCGGGCGAAGAGCTGCTCGTAGGCCATGAAGCCGTCGACGTCTCGCGGCGCGAGCTCGGTGACCGCGGCCGCAGTACGGGCCGGGTCGTGCCACTGGTACAGCGCGGTGCCGTCCTCGAACGGCGTCCACTGGATGGGGTCGATCCGAAGGGCGCGGTAGCCGTGCCGGGCGAGCGAGAGCTCCTCGGTGACGAGCGGGTGCAACAAGCCCACGAGGTACGCGCACGGGCTCATCACGTAGCGGTCATCCGCGAAGGGCCGCTCGAGCGTGCAGGCACCACCGAGCCGATCCCGGCGCTCGAGCACGAGCGTCGAGAGCCCGGCTCGGGCCAGGTACGCGGCGGCGGTGAGCCCGTTGTGGCCGCCACCCACGACCACGGCGTCCCAGGTTCGAGCCGACATCTCGGCCACCGGGATCGGGAGCCCGACGCGACCCATGCGCTCGGCGATGCCCGTGCCGATCAACGCCCCTCC
>CAZCYE010000094.1:2751-5206 GCA_964502775.1 uncultured Bifidobacteriaceae bacterium
CGTCTCCAGCCTGACTCCTAGCCTGGCCGTATGCCACCGGCCGGTGAGGACGCGTCACGCGTCGTCGTCATCGGGGCGGGGCCGAACGGGCTCGTGGCCGCCAACATGCTCGCCGACGCCGGATGGCCCGTGACGGTGCTCGAGGCCTACGACTCCCCCGGCGGCGCGGTGCGCAGCTCCGAGCTCGTGGCCCCGGGCTTCGTGACCGACTGGGGTGCATCGTTCTTCCCCTTGGCCGCGGTGTCGCCGGCGATCACTGCGCTCGACCTGGACCGACACGGCCTGCGGTGGTGTCATGCACCGGTCGCGCTCGCCCATCCGGTCGGTGACGGCGCGGCGGCGGTGATCCGGGGTGACCCGCACGCCACCGCGTCGTCGCTCGAGCCTGGCGGGTCGGACAGGTCGGGCGGGTCGGGCGACGGCACCGCGTGGCGGCGCCTCTTCGGGCGCTGGGAGCGCTCGGCTCCTGCGCTCCTCGCGGCCCTGTTCGGTCCGTTCCCACCGTGGCGCGCCCTGGCCCGGCTCCTGGGCGCGTCCCCCCGCCAACTCATGGGCCTCGCGCGCCTCGCGCTCGGCTCGCTCGACACGGTGTGCGAGCGCGAGTTCACCGGCACCCGCGCACCGCTGCTGTTCGCCGGAAACCTGTTGCACACGGACTGCGCCGCGTCCGACCGCGGCGGCGCCTTCTTCGCGTGGCTGCTCACGTCGCTGGCCCAGGACGTCGGCCTTCCCGTACCCGAGGGCGGCGCGGGATCCCTGATTGACGCGCTCGTGGCGCGCCTCGAAGCGCGCGGGGGCGAGGTGCTGTGCCGAGCCCAGGTGACGCACATCGACATGCGCAAGGGCCGTGCCGTCGCGGTGCGCACCGCCGACGGCACCAGCATCGCGGCGCGCGCGGTCCTCGCGGATGTCGCCGCACCCGCCTTGTACCGCGACCTCATCGGCGAGGAGCACTGCCCCACCCGCATCCGGCACGGGCTCCGGCGATTCCGATGGGACCACGCCACGGTCAAGGTGGACTGGGCGCTCGATTCGCCCATCCCCTGGACCACCGAGTCACCCGCGCGGGCCGGGACCGTGCACCTGGTCGACAGCCTCGCCGACGTGAACACCTACGCCCACGCGCTCGACCGGGGGGTGGTGCCCGCTCGTCCCGCGATCATCGTGGGCCAGACCACCACCGCCGATCCGACCCGGTCCCCTCTGGGCACCGAGGCCGCCTGGGCGTACACCCATGTGCCCCAGCACGTGCGTGCGGACGCCGGAGGAACGCTGCGCGGCACGTGGGACGACGCCGACGCCAACGGGATGGCCGATCGCATCGAGGCCGTGATCGAGCGGCGCGCGCCTGGCTTCCGGAACCGGATCCGGGCTCGCTCCGTGCTCACGCCCCCGGCCTTCGAGGCCGTCGACGCCAATCTCGTGGGCGGCGCGGTGAACGGTGGGACGGCGCGGCTGCGCCAGCAGCTGGTGCTGCGACCCGTGCCCGGATCGTGGGGACCACTCACCCCGATCAAGGGCCTGTACCTCGCGTCGGCGGGCGCGCATCCCGGCGGTGGGGTGCACGGCGCCTGTGGCGCCAACGCGGCCCGAGCCGCACTCGCCGATCTGCGCGGATGACGCGGGCGCGGCGCGCGAGGTGCACCGGGCCGCCTCGCGGGCGGTGCGCACGAAGCGGTACCACGCCGTGTTGCGCTGAACGACCATCCGCGGAACCGCGGAGAGGCGACGGTACCGTCGATCGGCATGAGTGAAGAGCAGGCTCGAGGAGCGGGTCGATGACCCCGGAGCCGATGAGCCTGAACTCGGCGAGCCGACGTCCGGCCCACCGAAGTCCGACCGGCGCAAAGCCGGCGGACGGGAACGCGGGGGCCCGGATGTGCGCGCGACCCGGTTGCACGGAAACGGCCACGGTCTCCTTCAACTTCGACGGCTTGCGCCGGATCGTGTGGCTCAACGCACTGACGGAAGCCGCCGCGCAGAGCGCGGGCAGCCTGTGCAACCGACACGCCGGGCGTATGACCCCACCCCGTAACTGGGAGCTGCGCGACACCCGCAGGGCTGCGCCCGCGGAGATCGACGTGACGACGCCGATGCTCGCCCGGGCCTTCCGAGGCGTTCCCGCCATCCCCGGCGCGCGCCGGTAGGGCGTCGCTCGGGGCGCCGTTCAGGCGCCGCCGGTCCTGCCTCCTCGCAGGGCACGCATGTGGGCAACGCGGGAATCCACGAGCGTGGCCGTGCCGATGTCGACACGATGCCGTACCGGGCCGTCGACGCTGCTCGCGCCCGCCTCGGCTCGGGCCTCGGCCTCGGCCAGCGTCGCGCCGAAGCCCACGAACGCCACCGCGCGCGAGCCGGTGAGCACCGTGCGGGCGTCGTGGCGGCGCGTCGCGGCCCAGTAGTGCCGCGTGTCGGGGTCCGCTGACGCGGGCACCTCGATCACATCGCCGTCACC
>CAZCYE010000095.1:0-2546 GCA_964502775.1 uncultured Bifidobacteriaceae bacterium
TGGTCACGCCGGCGATGCGGACGAGAGGTACCGACCAGCGCCGACTCGTCTCACGCTTCATTCGCTCGCGCGCGGCCATGCCCACATGATCGAGGACCGCCTGGACACGTCACTAGGGTCGAAGGTCTCCAAGCAATGGGCCGGATGCCATGGAACGGATCACCAGCATCCCGCCACGAGGCAGCGGCCCGCTCCGGCACGCGACGCCTTGGTCTCGGATCTCGTCACCCGAGCGTGCCCGCGGTCCACAGCTGGCGGAGCTCGCGGGGGAGCACCGCGGCCACGTCGTCTGCCTCCTCGGGTACGAGCCGGCGGACCTCGGTGACGACTGCAGCGACGATCGCGGCGGCTCGGCCGTCGCTGAGATCTCCCGCCTCCGAGGCGGCGGCGGCGACGAGGTCGGGAACCGTCCGGACCCGAGCGGCGACGGCCCCGGTCCTGCGGGGTGGGGTCGCCATGGCTCGTACGTCTTCGGGCAGGTGACCGAGTAGCTGCTCGCGTTCGCCGCTGGGCACCCGCTCGGCTAGCACCGCCAGCGTGGCTCGAACGATCCTGTCGGCGTGGGCCGCATCAGCGCCGGCGGACCGGGCGGCGGCCAGTAGCCGTCGCTTCGCCTCTGAGGGTGGCTGCGCCATCCTCCTCCCCGCCGACGGCCTCGCGTCGCTGGGCAGGACCCCCACGTGGAGGTAGGACTCGACGCCCCGCACGCCTGACACCCTCGACGCCGCCCGCTCGAGGGCTGCCGCCTCGTGTGGCCAGCACACCTCGCCGTGGAGGAGGGCGATGTGGTCCTCGACCATCACATGGATGCGCGGGAGGTCGAGATCCTTCTCCAGCGGCCCGAGCGTGGAACGGATCCGATCGGCGAGCGTGAGGTCGTCGACGTTCGGGTCAGGACGTCGCCCGAGCAGCCGGTAGCGAACGCCCTGCCATCCCCCGGGTCGCCGAGCGAGCCGTGTCAATGAGACGACCAGCGCGACGAGCACGGCGATGGTGACGGCGACCTTCATTGCTCTCTGCACGTTCGTTGCACTCATGGGTCAATGATCGAGCAGCAGGTGCGAGCCGCCCAGGGTCGAAGGTCCGTTTGTGGTAGTCCGCTGTTGGTGGTGGCGTTGCGTCTGTAGCGACGAGAGGGAGGCGGTCATGAAGGCGTGGGTCGTGCGCCGGGCGGGGCCGATCGACGGGGGTCCGCTCGCGTTGATCGAACGTCCAGAGCCGGTTCCGGGGCCAAGTGAGGTGCGGCTGCGCGTCGCGGTGTGCGGGGTGTGCCGAACGGACCTGCACCTTGCCGAGGGCGATCTCGCCCCGCGCGGCAATGACGTGGTTCCGGGCCACGAGATCGTCGGTGTCGTCGACGCGGTGGGCCCAGGTGCTCGTCGCTTCGCGTTGGGCGAACGGATCGGCGTCGCCTGGTTGCGGCACACCTGCGGCTCGTGCCGGTTCTGCTTGCGGGGCGACGAGAACCTCTGTCTCGAGCCGCGCTTCACTGGGTGGGATGCCGATGGGGGCTATGCCGAGTACGCCGTGGTCGACGAGCGGTTCGCCTACCGGTTGCCCGACGCCTTCGCGGATGAGGACGCGGCGCCGCTGCTCTGCGCCGGGATCATCGGCTTTCGCGCCCTGCGCCGGGCTGCTCTGCCGCCGGGCGGCCGGCTGGGCATCTATGGCTTCGGGGCCTCGGCGCACCTGGCTGCTCAGGTCGCGCTGGCCGAAGGGGCGACGGTCCACGTGATGACCCGCTCCCCGGACGCACGCGAGCTCGCGCTCCGGCTCGGCGCGGCATCGGCCGGGGACACGTTCGAGAGGCCGCCCGCGCCGCTGGACGCCGCCATCGTGTTCGCCCCGGCGGGTGAGATCGTGCCGGCGGCTCTGGAGGCCCTCGACCGGGGTGGCACCCTCGCGCTGGCCGGCATCCATCTCAGCGACATCCCCCGGCTGCGCTACGCCGACCACCTGTTCCAGGAACGCGGCGTCCGCAGCGTCACCGCCAACACCCGAAGGGATGGGGAGGAGTTTCTCGCCCTCGCCGCCAGTATCCCCATCCGCGTCGAGACGATGCCCTACCGCTTCGAGCATGCCGATCGAGCTCTTCGCGACCTGGCCCACGACCGGGTCACCGGAGCCGCGGTGCTCCGTGTCGCCGAGCCCTGAGGGCCGCTACGAGACCAACCGGAGAGCCACGCGATCCGTCTCCTGGTGGGACGGGTGCCGTGCCCAGCTCTCGACGAAGCGGTGACCTTCCCGGCACGCCTCGCTCACCGATGCCCCGCCTGCGTACAAGCGTACGGCCACGGCCGCAGCGCGCTCTGCGGCGGCCAGGTCGCCGGGGAGCGTGAGCTGAGACCTCGCCCGCACGAGTCCGGCCACCATCGATTCCTCGATCATCTCGACCACCTCCATTTTCGACCGTACGGGAACGGCCTGACGACCAGCAGGGGCGAAGGTCCCCTCCGAGGTTGCCGTTCGGCCCGGTTCAGGCCGTAGCCGGAGACGTGGGCACGATCACCACGGGGCAACGGGCGTGGTGCGCGCACTGCTGGCTC
>CAZCYE010000095.1:2646-5206 GCA_964502775.1 uncultured Bifidobacteriaceae bacterium
CCCGATGGCAGTCGCCACGGAGATGGGACCTTGTGCTCTGTGCACGCCGCGGGCGCCTTCATAGGTTGAGGACACAGCCGCGTCGTAGGGGAGGCCGAGATGTGGGATCGACTTGCCAGGTTGGTGGTTCGTCGACCAGCGCGCGTCCTCGTGGTCGCGGGGATGGTGACCATCGGGCTCGGTGCAGGCCTGAACGGCCTGGAGTTCCGCACCAGCCAAGACACCCTTGTCTCGTCGAGTTCGCAGGTGTTCAAGGACAACGCGCGCTATCAGGACCAGTTCGGCGGCGAGTCGATGCTGGTGCTGTTCAGCGGCGACCCCGTCGGGCTGTTCTCCTCCGACAACATCGGGCAGCTGCAGCAGCTCGAAGCTGACCTGCGAGCCACGAGCGGCGTCGCAACGGTGGTTGGGCCATACACCGCGGTGAGCTACGCGAAGGACCAGCTGGGCGTCGCACCGCAGCTCCTGGTGCAAGCCTCGGCGCGGGCGGACGATCCCGCAGTCGTCGCGGATCGCATCCGGATCGAGACAGGGCGGCTGACGGCAGCAGGCGAGCAGTCGTTGACGAACCCCGCCTTCGTCCAGTTCCTGTTGTTCGACGCCGATGGGGGGGTTCGCCCCGCGCAACAAGCGGCCTTCCCGGATCCGCGACACGCCCTGCTGTTGGTGCACATCGCCGGCAACGCATCGATCGACGACCAGGCCCGCGTGTCGCACGCCGTGAAGGACGTCGTGGCCGGCTACAGCTTCCCCGGGTACACCGTGCTGGCGACCGGCACGCCGGTACTGCTCGACGAGATCAATGCGTACCTGCAGGGCGGGATGGCCTCGCTCGGCCTCATCGCCGTGATCGTGATGGTCGTCGTCCTCGGCTTGGCGTTCCATGTGCGCCTTCGTCTGCTGCCACTTGCGGTGGTGGCGGTCGGTACCGCTGCCGCCTTGGGGGCGGCGGTGTTCGCGGGCATCCCGCTCTCGCTGGTGACGATCTCCGGGTTGCCGATCTTCATCGGCCTCGGCGTCGACTACGCGATCCAGGTGCACAACCGCTACGACGAGCAGCGCCGTGAGGGCGACCCGCCCGAGGAGGCGGCTCGAGTCGCCATCAGCCAGATGGCACCTCCGCTCACCGTTGCGATGGTGGCCGGCGCGTTCGGGTTCCTCGCCCTACGGCTGTCGTCGGTGCCGATGATCCGTGACTTCGGGCTGCTGCTCTGCCTCGGCGTTGTGCTCCTCGTCGCCGCCGGGGTCGCTCTGCCCGCGACGATCCTGATGCTCGCCGACCGCAGACCGTCGTACACAGAGGCGGCGCAGCGACCCTCGTCCGGTCTTGTCGAGAGGTCGATCCGCCGGATGACGTCCCTCGGGCGAGCAACGATCGTCGGCGTGCTCGCAGTCGGCACCGTCCTGGCCGCGACCGGCTTCGTGGTCGAAGGCAGGATGCCCATCGAGACCGAGGCCGAGAGGTGGGTCTCGCCCAATGGAACCGCAGTCAAGGAGCTCGAGGAGCTCAGGTCGTCGACCGGCTTCTCAACCGAGCTCGGCGTGATGATCCAGGCGAACGACGTGACCGCCGACGACGTCGTGGCCTGGATCTACCGCTTCCAGACCACAGAGCTCCAACGCCACCCCGGCCAGCTCCTCCAAGCGGCGAGCATGCCAGGTGTGGCAGCCGACGTCGTCGGCATCACCCCAACCGGCAGTGATGTGCGGACGCTGCTGGACATCGCGCCAAGAGACATCAGTGCCGCACTCGTCAGCGCTGATCGCAGGACGGCAAACCTCGTGTTCCCGGTCGCGTCGATCTCGCTCGAGGAGAAGGGTCGGCTCATCGAGTCGATCCAGCAGGACCTGCGCGGTGATCTCGCCCCACCGGCCGGGGTCACCGTCACCCCATCTGGGCTCGCGGTGATCGGGATCGAGCTCGTCCGAGGGATGGAGGCCAACCGCCGGACCCTCACGTTGGCCGCGCTCGCACTCGTGGCCGCGTGGTTGCTCGTCCGTGGACGGTTCCGCGCGCGGTCCCTCCTGCCCTTGGTCCCGATCGCCATCGCCGTCGGCGTCGCCACCTTCGCGGTGTTTGCGCTCGGCTTCACTCTGACGCCGCTGACCACCGTCGCCGCGCCGCTGGTGATCGCGGTCGCAACCGAGTTCACCGTGCTGCTCGAGGCCCGCTACCACGAGGAGCGCAGGCGGGGCTGCTCGCCCAGCGAGGCCTGCAACCGAGGTCTCCCACGCATCGGCAGGGCGTTCGTGGCCTCGGGTCTGACGTTGGTCGCAGGCTTCGGGGTGATGGCGGCGTCGCCCATGCCGCTGTTGCGTGACTTCGGCGTCGTCGTCGCCATCGACGTCCTGATCGCATTGGCGAGCGCCGTCGTGATCATGCCTCCCCTGCTGCGCTGGACCGACCGTGAGCCGCTCGACGTCACGCAGCCGTCTGTGCACGAGCTCGCCGAGCCGATGCCGACCGGACTCCTGGCCGGCGCCCAACATGGAGGTGACCGATGAGCACGATCGTCGACCTGTTCTGGAACCGCGTCGACCGCTCACCGGAGCGGCCGGC
>CAZCYE010000096.1:0-5178 GCA_964502775.1 uncultured Bifidobacteriaceae bacterium
ATCGTCCCAATATTCAAATGCGGCTTCGTCCGCTCAAACTTCGCCTTCGCCATGGGAATGCTCCGTGTCGTGCGCTTGGTGCTCGGTCAGGATCGGTGCGCGAGGGCCCTGCCGGCCCTCTCGCGTGTGGTAGCGGTGGCGGGACTCGAACCCGCGACGCCGCGATTATGAGCCGCGTGCTCTGCCAGCTGAGCTACACCGCCGAGCCCCCTTACGGACTTGAACCGTAGACCCCTTCCTTACCATGGAAGTGCTCTGCCAACTGAGCTAAGGGGGCGGAGCAGTCCAGGTTAGCCCTGCAAACTGCACAGCCTCGATGGAGTTGACGGCAGTAGCGTCGGCAGCCGTGGACGTCACGCTGCGCCTCGCGGAACGGCGCGACGCAGAGGCGATCCGGGCGATCTACAACCTCGAGGTCGCCGAGTCGATGGTCACCTTCGACATGGTCCCCCGCACCCTCGACGAGCAGGTGGCCTGGATCGACGAGCACTCCGGTGGCCATCCCGCGATCGTGGCCGTCGACCCCGAAGGCTCGGTGGCGGGCTTCGGGTCGCTGGCGCCCTACCGGCCCCGCCCGGCCTACGCCCCCACGGTGGAGGACTCGGTGTACGTGCATCGGGACCGAAGAGGCCAGGGCGTCGGGCACGCGCTGCTCGACGACCTCGTGCGGCGGGGCCGCGATCACGGCTTCCACTCCATGGTTGCCCGCATCGTGGGCGGCCACGAGACCTCCATCGCGCTGCACCGGGCCTGCGCCTTCGAGCTCGTGGGCATCGAGCGCGAGGTGGGACGCAAGCTCGGCCACTGGCTCGACGTCGTCCTCATGCAGCGCATGCTCTCGCCGTGAGCGACGATGCGCAGCGGCCCACCACGGTGCTGACGGCGCGGTTCGCCGAGGCGGTGGGCTGGGCGTCGATCCTGCACGCCGATCAATCCCGCAAGGGCACCCGCGTCCCGTACGTGTCGCACCTGCTGGGCGTGGCCTCGCTCGTGCTCGAGGACGGCGGTACCGAGGACGAGGCGATCGCCGGTGTGCTGCACGACGCGATCGAGGACTGCGATGCCAGCGAAGAGGAGATCCGCACCCGCTTCGGCACGACCGTGGCCGAGATCGTGGTCGCCTGCACGGACCAGACCGTGGGCGAGCGCGGCGCGGCCAACTGGCGCGAGCGCAAGGAGCGCTACCTCGAGCACCTCACCGCGCCCGACGTCCCCTCCGGCGCGCTGCGCGTCGCCGCCGCGGACAAGCTCCACAACGCCCGCTCGATGCTGGCCGACCTGCGCACCTACGGCCCGGTGGTGTGGGAGCGATTCAACGCCGCCGCCGCCGAGCAACGCTGGTACTACACCCGCATCGCCGAGCTGCTTCCCGACCGCCACGACTCGGTGGTCACCCGGGAGCTGCGACGGGTGATCGCCGAGCTCGTGGCCGAGATCGACCGCTCGGCCTAGGCGCCGCACATACATTCGAGCGGGCGAACCGTGTCGCCCTGGGCCGGGACAGCCCGGCGAAGCTGGTGGGCCGGGCTGGGTTCGAACCAGCGAAGCTTTCGCGACGGTTTTACAGACCGTTCCCTTTGGCCACTCGGGCACCGACCCGCAGGGCGCGTACAGTAGCAGCCACCTTCTCTCCAGCACTCGGAGGATTGCGGTGCCGACGTTCGACGTCGTGTCCGAGGTGGACATGCAAGAGGTCCGTAACGCGGTGGACCAGGCCGCACGCGAGGTAGCGACGCGCTTCGACTTCAAGGGCACCGACTCCTCGGTCGAGCTCAAGGAGTCCTCGATCGAGTTGCACACCGAGAGCGACCAGCGTCTCAAGGCGCTCGTGCAGGTCCTCGAGGAGAAGCTCGTACGGCGCAAGGTCTCGCTCAAGGCGCTCGGCTACGGCAAGGTGGAGGAGGCGGCCAAGGGCACGGTCCGCCAGACCGTCACACTCAACGTGGGCATCAACGCCGACAAGGCCCGCGAGATCGGCAAGTTCCTCAAGGACCTCGGGCTCAAGGGGGTGTCGCACCAGGTGCAGGGTGACCAGCTACGGGTGACGGGCAAGAAACGGGACGACCTCCAGACCGCGATCCAGGCCCTGCGCGAGCACGACTTCGGAATCCCGCTCGACTTCGGGAACTTCCGCGACTGATACCGGCGTCGACCAGAGAGGGAGCCAGCCAGGCATGGGTAAAGAAGAGAACCTCGCATTTGTCCGGCGTTTCATCGACGAAGTGGTGAACGGGCACGACCTGAGCGTGATCGACGAGATGGTCGCGCCGAACATCGAGCGGCACCACTTCGGCGCGCCCGGCGTGGGCTCCGATGGGGTCAAGGCGTTCATGGCCTCGTTCATCACGGCGTTCCCCGACCTGTCCTGCGAGGTCACCCAGATGATCGCCGACGACGACCGCGTCGTGATGCACGGGGTCTTCCGCGGCACCCACGACGGCGCGCTCTGGGGCATCCCCCCCACGGGCAAGCCCATCGAGTTCGAGGTGATCGACATCCTGCGCATCAAGGACGGTCTGAGCATCGAGCACTGGGGCGTGACCGACACCATGAGGTTGATGACCCAGATCGGCGTCGTCCCCCAGCGGGGCCGCGCCTAGATCAGACGGTGGCCATCTCCCGCAGCCGGGCCACGCGCTCGGCCGTGGGCGGGTGGGTGCTGAACAGACTCGCGAACTGCGCTTTGCGCCCGGTGAGCGGGTTGATGATGTAGGCGCTCTCCTGGGCCGGGTTCACGTTCATGGGCACCTGCTTGACGTAGGTCTCGATCTTCTCGAGCGCGCGAGCGAGGGGCTCGCCGTTGCCGAGCAGGCGGGCGCCGCCCCGGTCGGCCTCGTACTCCCGCGAGCGCGAGACCGCCATCTGGATGAGCATCGCCGCGACCGGCGCGAGGATCACCAGCGCCAGGATCCCGATGATGTTGCCACCGTCGTCGTCGTCGCCCCCACCGAAGATGGCGCCCCACATGGCGATACGGGCCACGAACATGATCGCCATGGCCACGGCGGCCGCCACCGAGCCGATGAGGATGTCGCGGTGCTTCACGTGCGAGATCTCGTGCGCGAGCACGCCCCGCAGCTCGTCCTCGGAGAGCACCTGGGTGATGCCCTCGGTCACACAGACCACCGCGTTGCTCGGCCCCCGGCCCGTGGCGAAGGCGTTGGGCTGGGCCTGGGGCGCGACATACAGGCGCGGCATCGGGATCTCGGCCCGCTGGGCCAGGTCCTCCACCATGCGGTACAGCTCGGGCGCCTCCTCGCGGGTCACAGGCTTGGCCCGAGCGGCGCGGATTGCGAGCTTGTCGCTGAACCAGTACGACCCGCCGCAGAAGGCCAGCCCGAGCGCGAGCCCGATGGCGAGACCGGCGCTGCCACCGAAGGCCGCGCCGATGGCCATGAACAGGCCGCCGAGGGCGGCGAGCAGGACCGTGGTCTTGAGGGTGTTCTTGAGCACTGCCATCACCTCGTGCGCCGGCCGGAGGAGCCGGCTCCATGCACAACGCTACGTCAGCGGCTGGGAGTTCCCCCAGCCGGGCCCGAGGGCGATCTCGCCTCAGTCGTAGTAGCCGGAGTGGAAGTAGATGCAGGGCACACCCTCGGCGCGGAACATGCCGACGTTGCGGTGGTCGTCCTCGACCGCGAGGCACAACTCGAACCCATGGGCGCGCAGCTCGCGCACGGCTGACTGCTTGAACTCGCGCGACATCTCGCGGGCTCCCTGGGGCCGCATCACCAGCAGATCCCAACGGATGGCGTAGCGCTGGAGCCATGCCTCGGTCAGCTCGTGCACGCGCTGGGGGCGTGCCGTGAGCAGCACGACGCCGAGTGCCGGATCGAGCAGGTCGAGGAGCACCTTCATCTCCTCGATGACCTCGTCGTCACCGCAGGCGTCGAAGAACGCCCGCCAATCGCGTCGGGGCGCCTCGAGGTAGTGCTGCCGGCTGGCCGCGTCGGACAGCACGCCGTCGAGGTCCACCACGACGACCGGGCCCCCTTCGAGCGGATCCCGGCGCCACGTCCAGTGCTCGGGTACGTCGCTCATGCGTCGTCGTCGGTCGCCGCCGCGAGATAGCGCGCCTTGATCTGTTCCACCACGCCCGGATCGGCGAGGGTGGTGGTATCGCCGAGCGCGTGGTCCTCGCTCACGTCGCGCAGCAGCCGGCGCATGATCTTGCCCGAGCGGGTCTTGGGCAGATCCTCGGTGAACAGGACCGTGCAGGGCCGAGCGATCGGGCCGATATGGCGCGCCACGTGCTCACGCAGCTCGGCACCCAGCGCTTCGCTCGCCTGGCGATCGGCCCGCAGCGTCACGAACGCCGCGATCGCTTGGCCCGTGATGGCATCCGTGCGACCCACCACGGCCGCCTCGGCCACGGCCGGATGGCCCACCAACGAGCTCTCCACCTCGGCGGTGGAGATGTTGTGGCCCGAGACGAGCATCACGTCATCGACCCGCCCCAGCAGCCAGAAGTAGCCGTCCTCGTCGCGCTTGGCGCCGTCGCCGGCGAAGTAGCGGCCCGGCACCCGCGACCAGTACGTGTCGCGGTAGCGGTCGGGATCGCCCCAGATGCCACGCAGCATGGCCGGCCACGGCCGGTCGAGGACCAGGTAGCCCCCGCCCGGGATCGCCACGCTGTTGCCGTCGCGGTCCACGATGTCGGCGCAGACGCCCGGCAGCGGGAAGGTGGCGCTCCCGGGCTTGAGGGTGGTCACACCCGGCAGCGCGCTGATCATGATGGCGCCGGTCTCGGTCTGCCACCACGTGTCGACCACGGGACAGCGCTCGCCGCCGATGTGGCGCCAGTACCAGACCCACGCCTCGGGGTTGATGGGCTCCCCGACGCTGCCGAGCAGCCGCAGCGACGACAGGTCGCAGCGCCCGGGCAGCTCCTCGCCCCACTTCATGAACGCGCGGATCACCGTGGGCGCGGTGTACAGGACCGTCACGCCGTAGCGCTCGACGATCCTCCACCAGCGGTCGCACTCGGGATAGTCGGGCGTGCCCTCGAAGAGCACGCTCGTGGTGAGGTTGGCCAGCGGGCCGTAGACGATGTAGGAGTGGCCGGTCACCCAGCCGACGTCGGCCGCGCACCAGTACACGTCGGTGTCGGGCTGGAGATCGAAGACGTGGCGGTGCGTGAAGGCGACCTGGGTGAGGTAGCCACCCGTGGTGTGCATG
>CAZCYE010000097.1:0-4976 GCA_964502775.1 uncultured Bifidobacteriaceae bacterium
GCCGACGTCCGAGTGGACAAGCTCGTCGTGGGCCCCGTCGAGAACAACGTGTTCGTGGTGCGCTGCAAGCGCTCCGGTGACGCGGTGCTGTTCGACGCGGCCAACGAGCACGAGCTGCTGCTGGAGGTCTGCCGCACGACCGGGGTACGGCGCGTGCTCACCACGCACGGCCACTGGGATCACATCCAGGCGGTCACCGCCGTGCGCGACGCCGGCATCGACGTGGGCATCGCCGCCGAGGACGCGGCGATGCTCCCGGCCTACGACTTCGTGATCACCGACGAGGAGGTCTACGAGGTCGGCGATCTCCGCCTCACGGCGATCCACACGCCGGGACACACGCCGGGTTCCACGTCGTTCCGGCTCGAGGGCAAGCCGCTGCTGTTCAGCGGCGACACGCTGTTCCCGGGCGGTCCCGGCAACACGCAGCTCCCGGGCGCGAACTTCGAGCAGATCATCGCGTCGATCGACCGCCGGCTCCTCACGCTCCCGGCCGACCTCACGGTCCTCCCCGGCCACGGCCTCGACACCACGATTGGCACGGAGCGTCCGCACCTCGACGAATGGGTCACCCGTGGCTGGTGAACACACCCGCACCCGTGCGGACGCGACTTGGAATGATGAGCGTCCGCACCTCGACGAATGGGTCACCCGTGGCTGGTGAACACACCCGCACCCGCACTCGTGTCGACATGACGACCCGTACCGCGATGCTGCGGGACGCGTTGCGTCACCACCTGGGTCTGGGCTCGATCCGCAATGTGCACTGGGTGGCCTCAAGGTACGGGCACGGGTAGATGCCAACCCGCGAGCGAGTTCTCTCGCCCTCCGACGCCCGCCGGCTCGTCGCCGAGCAGGCATTCGGGAACGGTCGCGCCACGCACGACAGCCTGACGGGGATCGAGATCGAATGGCTCGCGGTGTGCCTCGAAGATCCGGCTCGGCCCGCGCCCTTCGAGATGGTGCAAGCCGTCGCGCAGAGCTGCGAGATGCCCGGCCTCAGCCGGGTGAGCTTCGAGCCGGGTGGCCAGGTGGAGCTCAGCTCGGCGCCCCTGCCTCGACTGGACGCGTGCGAGGCCGTCGCGCGCGATGCGCGCGTGTTGGGCCGCGAGCTGGCGCGAGTGGGTGTGGGTCTGGTGGCCCTCGGGCTGGAGCCCGGCCCGCGCCGGGAGCGGGTCGTGCGCACGCCGCGCTACGACGCCATGGAGCGCTACTTCGCGACCTACGGCGACGAAGGCGCGGTGATGATGCGCAGCACCGCCGCGATGCAGGTGAACGTCGACCTGGGCGGGCCCGAGGAGACGGAGCGGCGCTGGCGCGCCGCGCACGAGCTCTCGCCCGTGCTCGCAGCCTCGTTCGCGAACTCCCCGTTCAACGGTGACGGGCCGAGCGGTTGGCACTCCACCCGCCTCGCGGTCTGGTCGAGCATCGACCACGGCCGTACCCGCGCCGCCTACGACGGCAGTCCGTGCCGGGTCTCGTGGAGTGAGTACGCGCTGGCGTCCAACGTGATGCTCGTGCGCACGAGCGACGGCACCCACGTTCCGCTCGACGGACGGCTTCGGCTCGCCGACTGGGTGGCCGAAGGTCATGCGCTCGGCTGGCCCACCCCCGACGACCTCACGTACCACGCCACGACGCTCTTCCCGCCCGTACGCCCCCGCGGCCACCTCGAGCTCCGCGTGCTCGACGCGGTTCCGGATCCGTGGTGGCGGGCGGCGGTGGCCGTGACCGCCGCCCTGGTGTCGGTACCCGAGCTCGAGCCCCAGATCACGGGTGCGTTGGCCGCCACGCGCGGCCGTCTCGAGGACGCGGCACGCTGGGGGCTCGACCACCCCGACTTCGCCGCGGCCGCCGAGGTGTGCTTCGACGCCGCCCTCGGCGCGCTCGCCGCCCTCGGCGCCGACGCCGACACCATCGCCGTCACCGAAGACTTCGTCGACCGCTACGTCTCCCAGCACCGGTGCCCAGCCGACGACCGGCTCGACGCCTGGCGCGATCACGGCGCCCTCCTGCCGCGCCCCGACAACCTGGGCGCGGCATGAGCTCCGTGACCCAGATCGAGCGCAACCTCGCCGACGCACGCGAGCACACGCTGCGGGTGCTCGCGCCGTTGGACGACGACGTGCTCGTTCGTCAGGTCTCGCCGCTCATGTCGCCGCTGGCGTGGGACCTCGCCCATGTCGCGCACTACGAGGAGCTCTGGTTGCTGCGCAACCTCGTCGGCGCCCCACCCACCGATCCGCGCTATGACGACGTGTACGACGCCTTCAAGCATCCCCGCTCCGAGCGGCCGCGCCTCGACCTCCTCGGCCCCGCCCAGGCGCGCACGTTCGCGGCCGACGTACGCGCGCGCGTGCTCGACGTGCTGGAGACGATCGAGCTCGACGACGACCCGCTGCGGCGGGACGGATTCGTGTACGGCATGGTCGTCCAGCACGAGCACCAGCACCGCGAGACGATGCTCGCGACCATCCAGCTCTCCGGGCTGCCGTACGCGCTCGGGACTGGCGTTGGCGTCGGCGAGGGATCGCCCCTCGTTGCGCCCGACTCGAGCTCGGCCCACGACGAGATCGAGATCGACGGTGGACGCTTCGTGATGGGGAGCGACGCGGAGCCGTGGGCCTACGACAACGAACGTCCCGCCCACGTGGTGGAGGTCGCAGCGTTCGGCATCGACCGGACGCCGGTCACGAACGGGGCCTACGCCGAGTTCGTCGCCGACGGCGGCTACGACGACGAGCGGTGCTGGGATCCCGCCGGGTGGGTGTGGCGCCGACGTGAGGGCCTCGAGCACCCGCAGTTCTGGCACGCGGACGGCGAGGGGACCTGGACTCGGACGCGGTTCGGGCATCGCCAGGACCTCGTCGTGGACGAGCCCGTGTGCCACGTCTGCTGGTACGAGGCGGACGCGTTCGCACGCTGGGCGGGGAAGCGCCTCCCCACCGAGTCGGAGTGGGAGTACGCCGCGGGCGCGGGCGCGAGCGCGGGCGCCGCCCTCGACATGGTCGGCAACGTGTGGGAGTGGACGGCGAGCGACTTCGCCCCGTACCCGGGCTTCGAGTCGTTTCCCTACCGCGAGTACTCGGAGGTGTTCTTCGGCTCCGAGTACAAGGTGCTGCGCGGCGGCTCCTGGGCCACCCACCCGGTCGCACGCCGCACGACCTTCCGCAACTGGGACTACCCGATCCGCCGCCAGATCTTCGCCGGCTTCCGCTGCGCCCGCGACGCCTGAGCCGTGTGCCGCCATCTCGCGTACGTCGGGCCGCCGATCGCGCTACGGACCCCCCTCGTGACCGCACCCCACTCGCTCGTGGATCAGGCCCGCCATCCCCGCCACCAGACCTTCGGCGACTGCAATCCCGACGGATGGGGCGTGGCCTGGTTCGGTGGTCCCGGCGCCCGACCGGAGCGCTTCCGGAGCGTCACGCCGATGTGGGACGACCCCGAGCTCGTGACCACCCTGGACGGTCGCGAGTCGGGAGCGTTCCTCGCCGCGGCCCGGCTCGCATCTCCGGGCCTGCCGGTGGAGGTGAGCGGCAACGCGCCGTTTGTGGCCGATCGCTTCGCGTTCTCACTCAACGGTCACGTCCGCGGCTGGCACAAAGGTGTGGGCGATGAGCTCGCGAGCTCGGTGAGCTCGACGCGACGGCGAAGCATCGAAGGGGTCACAGATTCGGAGGTGCTGTTCGCGCTGGTGCTCGACGAGCTGGACCGGGGCGCGGATCTCGGTGACGCGCTCGCGGCCGTGGTGAGCGCGGTGGAGCGCGTGACCACCGGGCTGTTGAACCTCGTGATCATCGAGGGAGAACGCTTCGCCGCGACCGCATACGGCAACTCGCTGTTCGTGCTCCGCGACGGTGATGCGACCACGATCGCCTCGGAGCCGCTCGACGACCGGGATTGGGCCCCGGTACGCGACCGAGTCATGGTGAGCAGCGACGCGCTCACCGAGCAGACCCTCTGAGCGGAACGGCTCGCCATGGCTGACGGCCCCCATCTCGACGCGGACCGCGACGTGCAGGTCGCGGTCCACCTCACCGTGCACGACCTCGCCGCCGCGCTCGCCCGGGATGTGCGCTCGGGGCTCACCCGCAGCCCCAAGGAGCTGCCCCCCAAGTGGTTCTACGACGACCGGGGATCCGCGCTCTTCGACGAGATCACGCGCCTGGCCGAGTACTACCCGACCCGGGTGGAGCGTTCGATCCTCGAGCGCTACGCCTCCGAGATCGCGGCGCGCACGCGTGCCGACACGCTGGTCGAGCTCGGATCCGGGAACTCCGCCAAGACGCGTCTCCTGCTCGACGCGCTCGCCGAGTCAGGCGCGTTGACCCGCTTCGTGCCCTTGGACGTGAGCGAGACGACGCTGCGCGAGGCGGCCCGGGCCGTGGCCGGGGAGTACGGGATCGAGGTGCTCGCCGTGGTGGGCGACTTCGAGCAGCACCTCGACCGTCTTCCCACGGGCGGCACTCGGTTGGTCGCGTTCCTCGGCGGCACGATCGGCAACCTGGTGCCGGCCACTCGAGCCCGATTCCTCCGCGCGGTTCGCTCCGGCATGCACGACGGCGACGCGCTCCTGCTGGGCACGGACCTCGTGAAGAGCCCGGCACGCCTGGTGGCCGCGTACGACGACGCCGCGGGAGTCACGGCCGCGTTCAACCGGAACGTGCTCGCGGTGGTCAACCGGGAGCTCGACGCCGACTTCGACCTCGAGCGCTTCCACCACGTGGCGCGATGGGACGTCGACGAGGAGTGGATGGAGATGCGGCTCCGGGCCGACGGCGCCCAAGACGTGCACGTGCGAGCGCTCGACCTCCATGTCGCCTTCGCCGACGGTGAGACGGTGCGCACCGAGATCAGCGCCAAGTTCACCCGCGACCGCGTGACCGAGGAGCTGGCCGCGGCGGGGCTCGCGCTCGAGGCGTGGTGGGCCGACGACGCGGGTGACTTCGCCCTGTCGCTCGCCGTTCCCCGCT
>CAZCYE010000098.1:0-4928 GCA_964502775.1 uncultured Bifidobacteriaceae bacterium
CCACGGCAGCCACCACCGTGGCGGCGAGCGCGCCCGCGGCCTCGAGGGTGCCGACCGATCCGGACGCGGCGATCACGATGGCGGCCAGGACGAAGGCGAAGGCGGCCGCGCGCAGCGCGGTCAGCCCCGCCGGGCGTGGGGCGAGCACGGCGAGCACCCCGAGTGCCCACAGCGCCCAGGCCAGCACCTGGGCGGTGACGCGCGGCGCGCCGGCCCATCCCCCGACGGCGTCGCCGAGGCCCGGTCCCGCGCTCAGCGGCAGCGTGGACCAGGCGAGGCGGAGTGCGAGCAACCGCATCCTCTCAGTCTCGCGGTCCGCGTGCCTGCGCTCGGTAACGTGGCTCGAGATGGCTGCTCCTGCCGACGTCGTGGCGCGCGTCGCCGAGTTGCGCCGTGAGATCGACGAGCACACGGATCGCTACTACGCGCTCGATGACCCGATCGTCTCCGACGCGGAGTTCGACGAGCTCGTGGGAGAGCTGGTGGCCCTCGAAGCGGCCCACCCCGAGCTCGTCACGCCGGATTCGCCCACGCAGCGCCCCGGTGGCGCGCCCCCGACATTGTTCACGCCCGTTCGCCACCCCGTGCCCATGCTGTCGCTCGACAACGCCTTCGGACCGAACGACCTCACCGCGTGGAACGAGCGGATCCGCAAGCTCGTGGACTCGCCCGTCACCTTCGTGGGTGAGCCCAAGTTGGACGGGGTGGCGGTGTCATTGCTGTACGAGAACGGTCGGCTCGTGCGGGGCGCCACCCGGGGCGACGGTGTCACCGGCGAGGACGTGACCGCCAACGTGGCGACCATCGCGTCGATCCCCAAGCGGCTCGCCGACCAGGCTGGCGAGGCCGGCCACGCCGGCACTCGCCTCGAGGTGCGGGGCGAGATCTTCATGCCCATCGCCGCGTTCGACGAGCTCAACCGCCGCCAGGGCGAGGCCGGTGAGCGACTGTTCGCCAACCCCCGCAACGCGGCGGCGGGCAGCCTGCGCCAGAAGGACTCTCGGGTCACCGCCTCGCGCGCGCTCGACTTCTTCGCGTACCAGCTCGGCGTCAACGAAGGTCGGCCCCCACTCACCTCGCACCGCGAGACGCTCGATCACCTCCGTGGGCTCGGGATCCCCGTGAACCATCGCATCGAGCCGCTTGCGACGATCGACGACGTGGCTGCGTTCTGCGAGCGGGTGCTCGCGCAGCGCCACGCGCTCGGCTACGAGATCGACGGTGTGGTGGTCAAGGTGGACGACCTCGCGCAGCGCGCGGAGATGGGGGCCACGTCGAAGGCGCCGCGCTGGGCGATCGCGTACAAGTTCCCCCCCGAGGAGAAGACGACGATCCTGCGGGGAATCATGGTCAGCATCGGGCGGACCGGGCGCGCCACGCCGTTCGCGCAGCTCGAGCCCGTGTTCGTGGGCGGCTCCACGGTGGGGCTCGCCACGTTGCACAACGAAGACGAGGTCGCGCGCAAGGACGTGCGTCCCGGCGACACGGTGATCGTGCGCAAGGCCGGCGACGTGATCCCCGAGGTGGTGGGCCCCGTGCTCGCCAAGCGCCGCAAGGGACTGCGCCGGTGGAAGTTCCCGAAGGACTGCCTCGCGTGTGGTGAGCCCTTGGTGCGCCTGCCCGGTGAGGCCGACCACCACTGCGTGAACGTGGAGTGCCCCGAGCAGCGCGTGCAGCGCATCGTGTACTTCGCCGGCCGGGGTGCCATGGACATCGAGGGCCTCGGCGAGGAGCGCGTGCGCCAGTTCGTGGACGCCGGCCTGCTCGCCGACGCGGCCGACATCTACGCGCTCACCGTCGAGCATCTCGTACCCCTGGAGCGCATGGCGGCCCGGTCGGCCGAGAACCTGGTGGCGGGCATCGAGGCCTCCAAGGGCGCCGGCCTCACGCGGGTGCTCGTGGGGCTCGGGATCCGCCATCTCGGGCCCACCGCCGCGGCGGCGGTCGCCCGCGCCCTGGGCAACGTCGACGCGATCGCCACCGCGTCCGAGGAGGAGCTGACCGCGATCGACGGCGTCGGCGCCGTGATCGCCCAGAGCGTGCGCCGGTTCTTCGAGGTCGAGCCCAACCGCGCCGCCGTCGAGAAGCTCCGGCGCGCGGGCGTCGACCTCACCGCCGAGGTGACGCCGGCGCGGGCGCCGGGCGTGCTCACCGGGCTCACCTTCGTGCTCACGGGCGGGCTCGAGCGCTTCTCGCGCGAGGAGGCCCAGGCCGCCGTCGAGGCCGTCGGCGGCAAGGTCACCTCGAGCGTGTCGAAGCGCACCAGCTACGTGGTGGCGGGCGACAAGCCCGGCACCAAGCTGGCCAAGGCCGAGAGCCTGGGGGTGCCGATCCTCGACGAGGACGGCTTCGCGAGGTTGCTCGAGCACGGTCCGCCACCCGGGCCGCGCGAGGCCTGAGGGCCGGAGCACCGAGCCGCCGTGCGGGCCCAGGTCCTGCACCGTGCCGCGCCGGTCGCGGAGCGCCCACTGGTGCTGGAGGAGCGGGCGCGCCCCGAGCCCGCGCGCGGTCACGTGCGGGTGGCGGTGCGGGCGTGCGCGTGTTGCCGCACCGATCTCCACGTGGTGGAAGGTGACCTCGCGCTGCCGGTGCTGCCGATCGTGCCCGGCCACCAGGTGGTGGGCGTGGTGGAGGCGCTCGGCGCGGGCTGCTCCCGGCTCCGGTCGGGCGATCGCGTGGGGGTGGCGTGGCTGCACGACACCGACCGCACCTGCGAGTTCTGCGCCCGCGGCGAGGAGAACCTCTGTGAGCACGCCCGCTTCACGGGCTGGACGGTGGACGGCGGCTACGCCGATGCCCTCACGGTGCCCGAGGACTTCGCCGTGGCGCTGCCCCCGGACCTCTCCGACCTCGCGGCCGCGCCGCTGCTGTGCGCGGGCGTGATCGGATACCGCGCCCTGCGCCGGGCGCAGGTGCAACCGGGCGAGCGCGTGGCGCTGCTGGGGTTCGGGGCATCGGCCCACCTCGCGATCCAGGTGCTGGCCTATTGGGGCTGCGAGGTGACCGTCCTCACCCGGGGTGCGCGCCACCGCGACCTCGCGCGCGAACTGGGCGCCCACTGGGTGGGCGAAGCGACCGAGATGCCCCCGTCGCTGTGTGACCGGGCCGTCGTCTTCGCGCCCGCCGGTGAGCTGGTGCCGATCGCGTTGCGGTTGGTCCGACCGGGTGGGACCGTGTGCCTGGCCGGCATCCACATGTCACCCATCCCCTCGTTCGAGTACTCGCTGCTGTGGCAGGAGCGCACGGTCACGTCGGTGGCGAACATGTGCCGTAGTGACGCCGAGGAGTTCCTCGAGCTCGCCGTCGCCGCCGAGGTGCGCGCCGAGGTGGAGACCTGGCCGCTGGAGGCGGCCAACGACGCGCTGTCGGCCATCGCGCGCGACGCCGTACGGGGCGCCGCGGTGCTCGAGATGCCCGGCGCCTGATCGGGGGAATGTGCGGTTGCCGCATCCCTGGTCGCTCACTCAGCTGGCGGAACTACTGGGTTGACCGCCCAGTACGCGCGACGAGCGCGAGGACTGCTACTTACAGTGGTGTAATTGCTTGATTCGGGTCGCTTCTCGGGTATGGTGAAACCAATCCTCCCTGCCTTTCGGGCCTTGGCCTGGAATGGCAGGGATTTTTTTGACCCCTGGGGGCGGGGCAATGGCCGACAGGCTCTGTGTCTTCATCGACTACCAGAACACCTATATGCGGGCACGCAATATCTTTGGGAGCCCGACGGCTGAGCACGACTTCACGTTCGGACAAGTCTTTCCTCGTCGCCTCGGCGTGCTACTCCGCCAACGTTCAGAGGCGATCGGGAAGGACCGCGAACTTGTTGAAGTACGGGGGTCTATCGGGGGGAGCCCGATGCCCAAAGATCACGCGTGGGTCAGGCAGCCTGCCAGCGTCAGACGCGCTTCTGGAGTGCCCAGTCAGGTGTCGTTCCGATCAACCGGCCGCTTCACTACAGGGCGATCCGCTGGGAACGCGGCGTCGCCGTGGACTGGGAGGTGCGAGAGAAGGGCATCGATGTGTTGATGGCGGTGGACATGGTCCGTGGCGCCCTCACGGATGAGTGGGACGTCGCGATCCTCATGTCTGCTGATACGGACCTGATCCCGGCAGCTGAGGCCGTCGTCGATGCTGGCAGGTGGCTCGAGTTTGCCGCGTGGCGACCAGACGTGGGCTATGCCTCTCACCTCCGATTCAAGGATCGCCCGTCCTGGTGCCATCACCTGCGTCGAGAGGACTTCGAGCGGGTTCACGACCCGACCGACTACACACGGCCAGTACCGGGGGAGCCACCTGCCTCCTGACCACGCGAGTCAGACTGACCCACTACCAGTTTGGGAAGCTCACCACGCACGTCTCCCCCGATCGGGCAGCGCGTCGCGCGACCCGCGGCTCGACTCGTCCGCGCGAGCGGCCGCGCCACTGGATCGGGGTGGTGTTAGGCGCCGGCCCGGGGCGCCGCGGTGCTCGAGATCGCCTACTGATCGAAAGAGTGGTTCAGGCGCCGGCCCGGAACGTCCACGAGTAGGACGGCGGCTGGGCCGGACGATCCTTGCCCTGCTCCCAGTAGACGACCACCACGGTGTGCGCGCCCGGCTCGAAGCGCGCCAGGTCCTTGCCGGGACCGGGTCGGAAGCTCACCGAGCCGAGCTCGGGCACGCGGTCGAGCTGGTCCTCGGGCACCTCGGCGCCGTCGATCACGAGCACGCCGGTGAGGTCGCTGCGCAGGTCGGCGGTGATCGTCTCCTGGAGCCTCACCAGCTCCCCGTTGGCCGGGGAGACTCCGTCGATCGCCGCCGGCAGGCCGCGGCCCTCGCGGCTGGTGTCCGAGGTGGCGAGCACCACGATCACCAGGTTCAGGGCCACCACCAGCCCGCCCACCACGATGGCCAGGCGCCACGGGTGCCGGAGCCGGGGCGGGCGCCGGGCCC
>CAZCYE010000099.1:0-4918 GCA_964502775.1 uncultured Bifidobacteriaceae bacterium
AGTGCCGCGTGTCGGGGTCCGCTGACGCGGGCACCTCGATCACATCGCCGTCACCGCCTGGCTCCGGATAGCTCGCGGGCACCACGTACTTGCACACGCTGGCGCGGGGCGCGAAACGCACGGTGAGCCCGCCGAGCGCGCCCGTGGCCGCGGCCCGGGCCAGGGCCACGAAATCACCGTCGAGGAGCGGGACCACGTTCATGGCCTCGGGATCGCCGAAGCGCGCGTTGTACTCGATGACGCGCACCCCATCCGCGGTGGCCATGAAGCCGCCGTAGAGCACCCCGCGGTAGTCGGTGCCCGTCTCGGTGCCGAGCGCGGCCACGACCGCCTCATTGATGGCGCGCGCCGCGGCCAGATCGCTCGCCTCGAGGAACGGCAGTGCGTGGTCGGCGCACGAGTACGAGCCCATGCCCCCCGTGTTGGGACCGGCGTCGCCGTCGAACGCGCGCTTGTGGTCCTGCACCGGCGGGCAGTGCACCACGGCGTTGCCGTCGGTGATGGTCTGGAGACTGAACTCCTCGCCCTCGAGGCGCTCCTCCACCAGCACGCAGCCGTCGGCATCGATCAGCCCGACGGCGTAGTCGTGGGCCTCGGCCCGCGTGCCCAGGTGCTCGCCGAACACCTTCACGCCCTTGCCGCCGGTGAGCCCGTCGGGCTTCACCACGAACGTGCCGAGCTCCTCGAGGTAGGCATCGAGGCCGTCAGGGCGCTCGAACACCCGGAAGCGGGGGTTGCCGTCGATATGGTGCGTGTCGAGCAGGTGCCGCGTCCAGCGCTTCGAGCCCTCCACGCGCGCGGGCCCGGCGGCCGGGCCGAAGCAGGCCACGCCCAGCGCACCGAGCGCGTCCACGAGCCCGGCCACGAGCGGGGCCTCGGGCCCCACGATGATGAGGTCAGGGTCCACCTGCTTGGCCGCAGCGACCATGGCCGTCACGTCGGTGAGCGAGCCCAGCATCACGCGATCGTCGCCGCAGCGGTCGAGCAGCCCCGGATGCTCCAGCGCCGCGTAGGCGAAGAGCTCGGGCGCCTCGCCCGACGCGGCGCACGCCTCGGCCAGCGCCTCGGTGCGGGCGTCGCCCCCGTAGAGCAGGACGCGAGCGTGCCGGCTCACCTCGGATCCTCGTAGCCGAAGGGGATGGCGGTGATCGCGGCGGTGCGGACGACCCGGTCGACGGTCACCGCGCCACCTTAGGAAAGAGGAGGGTCAGGCGCGGCGGTAGGCGTGGACCAGCGAGAGCTCAGTCCGCTCCGGGGCCTTCGCGAGCAGGTCGCTGATCGCGTCGTTGAACGCCGCGAACTCAGGCGCGCTGTTGACGCTGTCGGCGTCTCCCTTGGTCGCCCACACCCCGATCCCGCGCACGATGCCCGACGCCTCGTCGGCCACCACGATCACGCTCTCGAGTGCCGGATGGGTGGCGAGGTACTCGGCCGCGAACGACGAGTACGCCTCGGCGACCTCCGCGTGGCGCCCGGGCTTGGCCTGCAAGGTGAACTCGACGACGTACACGAATGGTCCTCCGGTGCGTTGGAGTGGGGCTCCCTAGTGGGGGCGCGGATCATGGATCAAGACACCTGTGCTTGTCGACCCTTCGTCCCCCATTCGACGCCACCGCAACCGGTAGCGCAGCTCGCGCAAGGAGCACTCAGGTGGTCAAGCGAGCGCGGGCAACGGCAACAAACGCGCTCGCAGCCTGGGGACTGGGAAACGAGCGCTTCGGGATGATCCTCGCCGCGCACCCGCCTGCCACGAGAAACACATGGTCGTCCGTCTCGACCACCTCGTCATGCCAGCCCCACAGCCTGCGCGTGCTCGACTTCGGGTTGGAGAGGGTCAGCGCCTCCTCGTCAACGTGGAGCAGGCCAGTTCCTTCGATCGCTATCTGCGAATAGGTTCGTCGGTTGACACGCACCGACCATGCGATCCACACGTAGAAGCATCCAATAAAAACGAGGATTCCGGCACGGATCCATCCGTCATCGGCCGCTGCGATAACGACTCCGAGCGCCGCCCAGCCAGGAGTTAAGAAATGGCGCATCGGCCCGAGTGTCTTACGCCAGTACTTCGCCCACGCCTTCACATCCGCCACCGTGAGCTCGATCTCCAGGTCATCTACCTCGAGGAGGTCGTGTGCTTCCTGCTCCATCCCCGCACCAGCCTCTCGGGCCCTGTACCGAAACGAACGCTCGCCGAGGAACTTAGCTCCGTGAGGACGAGCCGATCATGGAGCGGACGGCTGGCCGTGGCCCTACACGGAACCCGCTGGCACGACAGCGATCAATCTGCACCAACGCAGCGCGCTCGGAGGGAGTCGAACCCCCAACCTTCTGATCCTGGGCAGAGCGAACCCGTCCGTCCGGTTCCGTTCATTCCGCACAGTACCGCTGACCTGCGAGTTGTTCCGCTACGTATCAGCGCGTCCGCCGAATATCGCGTCGCGGATTAGCACTGGATTAGCAGGCCAAGCCTCGTCCTTAATCGAGTCATCCGGCGCAGCGCGCTTGGTGGTGCCGGGTTCACCCAGCCGTTATCTACTAGGGGCGTCGGCCGCGTTGTAATGACATTTACGCAGTTCTTCGTAGGACTTACGAGAGTCCCGCCTGGGTAAGGAAGTCCGCCAGGAACCTCCCACTAGCAACGCCTACCGGGCCCCTATCGGTTGTCCGTACGTAGGCAATGTTGACGGGATAGCGCGAATGATCCACGGAGTGCCCCAAAACCGCAGATCAGAGCCTTGGTACGCGCTAGAACCTGATACGCTCTTTTCGCGATCTCCTCACTGCCTTGACCCACGGAGCAACCATGCCTACCAACGACCCCGAGATCACGGCCATGTCGGCTGTCGCTACCGCGATCTCTTCTCTGGACAAGCCCACGGCCGAACGCGTCCTGCGGTGGGCCGCGAGCCGATTCGACGTCACGGTGGACACGTCCAAGCCCCGGAAGCAGGGGCCTCAACGAGACGGGCTGTCCGACGACTCGTACGAAGACTTCGCCGAACTGTTCCATGCCGCCGGCCCTTCGAAGGACGAGGACCGTGGACTCGTAGGTGCTTACTGGCTCCAGGAGGTTCAAGGCCACGAGTCGTTCACGTCGCAACAGGCAAACGATGAGCTCAAGAACCTCGGCCACGGGATCGGCAACATCACGCGTGCGTACGACGGGCTGAAGAACCAGAAGCCGGCGCTCATCCGGCAAGTGTCGAAGACTGGCAAGGCGAAGCAGGGCCGCAAGACGTACAAGATCACCGCAGCCGGAATCGAACGCGTGAAAAACATGATCGGCGGCATCGGCGAAGGCGATGACGAGTAACGGAGCTCCGCTCTCGGCGCACGAACTGTTCGGGGCCCTGCCCGAATCGCTCGCGACCGAACTCACCGACGTGTACGAGGAGATTGCGCGCAACTTCCGCGAGGGACGCTGGGAACCCTCGGAGCTCAACGGCGGGAAGCTTTGCGAAGTCGTGTACTCGATCTTGAGGGGCTACGCCGACGGTAAGTACCCGGCCAAAGCGAAGAAGCCTAAAAACATGGTTTCTTCTTGCCAGGCGCTCGAGTCGGCCGGATCCGGAGTGCCTCGATCCGCGCGGATCCAGATGCCTCGTGTTCTCATTGCCCTCTATGAGATCCGGAACAACCGCGGAGTCGGGCACGTCGGAGGCGATGTTGATCCGAACCACATGGACGCTGTCTTCGTTCTCGCGGCGGCGAAATGGATCATGGGTGAACTTGTCCGCATCTTTCACGACGTCGACACGCAGACAGCGACTGCTGCAGTGGAAGCGCTCGCGTCCCGCACAATTCCGATCATCTGGCAGTCCGGCAGAACACGCCGAGTGCTCCGCACAGATCTGTCGCAGACCGACAAGGTTCTATTGCTCACCTTCGGAAACATCGGCGTAGTTGACGAAGCGGATCTTCGGCGATGGGTGGAAGCTCCTAACGCCAGCTCGTTCCGGCGCGATGTGCTGAAGAAGGCTCACGCGAAGAAGCACATCGAGTACCGGCAGTCCGACGGGACGATCGAGATCACACCATTGGGTGCCCGGTACGTCGAAGAGAATCTGCCACTGACGCTCTAGGACGGCGCACAAGATGGCACAGGTGCGCCCGATCAGGTGGCTGGATCGGGGATTAGCAACGCGCACCGAAAACTCTGGAGACGCAGCGCGCTCGGAGGGAGTCGAACCCCCAACCTTCTGATCCGTAGTCAGATGCTCTATCCATTGAGCTACGAGCGCCTGGGGGCGAGTGTACGCGGCCCGCCTTCGGGCATCCTCCCGTTAGGAGGGTGCGAGGGTGGTGCTCGGTGGCGGGGCCGGCTTCTTGGCGATGAGCTTCATCTCCATCCCCGGGTGCAGCGTGCACACGATCTGGTACTTGCCCGGCTTCTTGATCGTGCGCTCGAAGGTGCCCTCGGACTGGATCTTCGACTTGAACTTCTTGGGGCCCTTGGTGACCACCACGTTGTGGACGACCGAGCCCACCCATTCCCAGGTGACGGTGTCGCCCACCTCCACCTTCAGCTTCTTGGGCTTGAAGAAGTTGTCGTCGACGTCTACTACGTACTCGCCGACCTCATCGGCCTGGGCGGGAACCGCAGCGGTGGCAGGATCGTCGTTGGCCAGCACGCTGGGGGCGCCGAACAGTGAACCGGCAACCACCACACAGACACTGAGCACGAGGCACCGAGCACGCACCGCGACCACCTCTCGTTGCGAACGGACCACGACAGTATCGCCGCGCCCCATCTCACTCAGAAGCGGAGATTCGGAACCACTCCCTCGGGACTGGAAGGCTGCACGACAACGAGGAGAACGAGCGGCCCCGCCGCGGTGTTCCCGGGAGGCGTGCATGAGCCGGGTGGTGGTGACCGACCGGATGCCCGAGGGTGGGCTCGATCCGCTCGTGGCCGCGG
>CAZCYE010000100.1:0-4809 GCA_964502775.1 uncultured Bifidobacteriaceae bacterium
ATCCTCGCGCCCGAGATCGTGGGGGAGCGGCACTACACGGTGGTGCGGCGCGTCCAGGAGATCCTCCAGCGCTACAAGGAGCTCCAGGACATCATCGCCATCCTCGGCCTCGACGAGCTGTCCGAGGAGGACCGGCTCATCGTGTCGCGGGCCCGCAAGATCCAGCGGTTCCTGTCGCAGCCGTTCTTCGTGGGCGAGGTCTTCACCGGCCTGCCCGGTGTGTACGTCCCGGTGGACGAGACCGTGGAGAGCTTCGCCGCGGTCGCCGACGGCGAGCTCGACGAGGTGCCCGAGCAGGCGTTCTTCAACGTCGGCGGGGTCGAGAGCGTCCTCGCCAAGGCCCGCGACCTCCAGGGCCAGTAGCGCGGTGGCACCCAACCCGACCCTGCAGGTGCAGGTCGTATCCCCCGAGCAGGTGCAGTACGACGGGGAGGCCGAGATGGTCGTGTGCCGCACCACCGACGGCGAGATCGCGTTCATGCCCGGCCATGTCGCCTTCCTGGGTGCGCTCGGCGTCGCCAAGGTGCGGGCGGTGCTGCCCGAGCGTGGCGAGCAGGTGGTGGCCGTGCACGGCGGGTTCGTGGAGGTGAGCCACGACAGGGTCATCGTGCTCTCGGACGTCGCCGAGCTCGCCGACGACATCGACGTGGCCCGCGCCACCCGTGCCGCCGAGCGGGCCCGCGCCGCGCTCGACGCCGACGCTGACGACGACGAAGCTCGCGCCGCGCTCGCGCGCGCCGAGCTGCGCCTCGAGGTGGCCGGGGAGCGGTCGTAGGATGCGCGCATCGGCGTCTCGGGGGTTGAGTCGCGGCGGCGTCGCCGTCGCGGCGGTCGTCGTGATCGTCGCGCTCGCGAGCCTGGGCCTCGGAGCGCCGCTCGCGGGTGCCGGGCGGGATGCCGACAGCGATGTCGACCTCGAGGCATACCGTGGGCTCGGCGCGTGGGTGGACGTCTTCGACTACGTCCCGGCGTTCATCAACCAGCCGCCCCCCGCGCCGGTCTCCGTGGCCACGATCGACGACCTGGCCGCGCTGGGGGTGCGCACCCTCTACCTCCAGGCGGCCATCGACGATCCTCGGGCCGAAGGGCGCATCGTCGACCGTGGCCTCGTGGGGGCGCTGCTGCGCCGCGCCCACCGGAACGGGATGCGCGTGGTGGCGTGGTACTACCCCCAGCTGGTCGACGTGGGTCGGGACCGCGTGCGCATGGAGGCCCTCCTGCGCTTCCGGGCCGGGGACCACGCATTCGACGCCGTGGCGCTCGACATCGAGTCGAGGCAGGTCCTCGATGTCGCCGAGCGCAACCAGCGGGTGCTCCGGTTGGCGGAACACGTACGCGATGCCGCCGGCGACGTGGCGGTGGGCGCCATCGTGTACCCGGCCGTGCAGCTCGAGGTCGTGAACCCGGCGCTCTGGCCCGGGTTCCCGTACCGGCGGCTCGGGCGGCTCGTCGACGTATGGCTGCCGATGGCGTACTGGACATTCCGCGACGGCGAGTACCGCAACGCCCACACGTACTCGGCCGAGAGTGTGGAGCGCCTGCGCAAGAACCTCCGCGATCCGGACGCGCCGGTGCACCCGATCGGCGGGCTGGGCGAGGCGTCCTCATCGTCCGACTACCAGGCGTTCGTCGCCGCGGCTCGTCAGATGGACGCGCTCGGGTGGTCGGTGTACGACGTGGCCACCACGTCGACCACCGCGTGGGGTTGGCTGCGCGGCCGCCGCTGATCGCGCCCGACCGCGGCGCCCGACCGTGGCGCCCGACCGCGGCGAGCGACGGCGGCGAACAACCGGGTGGACCGGATCAGCGTTGCGACACGTGCCCGAAGTTGGGCCATTCGCCCATGTCGAGGTCCGGGGCGAGGGGGACGAGCCGTCGCACTTCGGGCTCGTAGGCGCGCACGAGCGCGTCGCGCAGCTCCGGGTCCAGTCCCGGCTTGGTGCCGCGGGTCTCGTTGCGGGGGCGGGTGAGGTCCGAGGGCACGAAGGCATCGTCGAGGCCGAGGAACCGGTAGGTGCGGGCGAGCTCGGGCCCGGGGTCACGGATGCAGCGCTCGAACTGGAGCACCAGCACCCGGCTCGGATCCACGTACGAGTAGAGGTGCTCGAGCTGGGAGGCGTAGCACCCGAGCCGGAACGCGGTCGCGGCCCCGGAGAAGCTCGGGCGACGGGTCTGGGATTGGAGCGCCTGGCCCGAGCGGTACCGCTCCACGGGGTCGCGTAGCAACACGAGCAGCCGGGCCGACGGCACCGCGCGGGCCAGGATCGGCGGAACCCAGAAGTACGACAGGTACCCCGGCGACCACTCGCCGCTCAGGTGCCCGGCCGGGCGCGGGAAGTGGCGGGCGTAGCTCTCGGCGTCGGCCTCGGTGAACGGACGGTCCCAGAACTGCCTGAGGTAGTGCAGCTCCTTGAGGGCACCCCGGTGCACGACGCGGGGATGCGACGCGATGAGGTCGTACCACCACGTGGTGCCCGCGCGCTGTGCGCCGAGGCCCACGAAGTCGGGCCGCGCCGTGCTCCAGCCGTCGGGACAGTGCGGGGGCCTTCGGCGGCGCGCATCCCGGCGGACGCGTCGCCACAACGCCCCGATCTGCACGCGGGACAACATAACCTGCCTGCTGTGTCGGGGCCTGACGAACCAACCGTGCTCGACGATCGCAACGTGGTGGCCCGTGGCCTCGGCTGGACCGCGTTCGGCTATCCGCTCAACGTGGGTCTCGCCTTCGCGACGCAGGTCCTCGCGGCGAACCTGCTCGGGCGTAGAGACTTCGGTACCTACGCCCTCGCCCTGAGCGTCTTCATGAGTGCCGCGCTGGTGGCCCAGATGGGCCTCCAGCACTCGCTCCTGCGACGAGCATCCGCGGCGCTGTCCCGAGGCGACAAGGCCCAGGCCCGACACGAGATCCTGTCCGCCCTCGGGTTGGGGGTGGTGGCCGCACTGGTCTGCGGTGGGTTGCTCGGCTCGCCCGCGGGACGCGAGGTGCTCGACGCCGTCTTCGGTCACACCGCGATCGCGGGCGTGGCCGCGTGGGTGGGGGTGAAGGCCGGGCTCCGCGTGCTGGAGATCCTGCTCCCCGAGGCCCTGCGTGCCTTCCGCGACTACCTGCGCGTGATGCTGTACGCAGGGCTGGTCACGAACCTCGTGTTCGCCTGCGCGCTCGGCGGCATGCTCCTCACGTCGAAGCGTGCCTCGCTGAGCGACGTCCTCATGGTGAGCGCCATCGTGTCGGCGGGCGTGCTGGTTCTCCCGATGGTGGCGGTGGCGCGAAAGCTGCGCGGGACCGGGCGGAGGCCCGGCACGGCTCCGCCGTCACCCAGCCGCGTGGAGCCCGCGATGTGGGTGTCGACGATCGGCCTCGCGCTCGTCGCCCAGGTCGATCTCTTCCTCGTGGGCGCGCTCGGTACGGAGTCCGAGCTGGGCGACTACGCGGCGGCGTTCCGGATGGCGCTGCTCATCGGTCTGCCCCTCGTGGCCGTGAACCAGGTGATCACGCCCCTGATCGCCGGTTGGCACGCCACAGGCTCAAAGGCGCGCCTCGAGCGGACGATGCGGGCCACGGCCGCCCTCGCGCTCGCGGGTTCGGTGACCGTGACGCTGATCTTCTTGGTGGCGGGCCGGCCCCTGCTCGCCATCCTGTTCGGCGACGAGTCGTTCCGGGACGCGTGGCCGATCCTGATGATCCTGGCTGCGGGCCAGACCGTGCAGACGTGGGCGGGCTCGTGTGGGTTCGCGCTCCTCATGACCGGGCACCATCGCACGTACGCGCAGATCCTGGCCGTCACCGCGCCGCTCACGCTCGCGCTCGGCGTCGGCCTCTACAAGGCCATGGGCGTCGAGGGTGTCGCCCTCGGCACCGCGACCATGCTCACCGCCCAGAATCTCGTGCAACGAGTGTGGGTGCGGCGCCTGACCGGGATCGACACCTCGGCGAACGTGCGGATTGCGATCGCCGAGGCGCGGGGGTGGCGCGACCGGCACCGGCCTAGTACTTGAGCGACGAGTAGCGCATGAGCTTGTGCCAGCGGTGGTGGGCCTGCATGCGCCGGACCGTGCCGCTCTTGGAGCGCATCACGAGCGTGTCGGTGGTGGCACCCTCGCCGCGGTAGCGGACCCCGCGGAGCAGGTCACCGTCGGTGATGCCGGTCGCGGCGAAGAACACATCGTCGCCCGACACGAGGTCGTCGGTCGTGAGCACGCGGTGGAGGTCGGAGCCCGCCTCCTCGGCCGCGCGGCGCTCCTCGTCGTTGCGAGGCCACAACCGTCCGTGGATCGCACCGCCCAGTGCCTTGAGCGCGCACGCGGCGATGATGCCCTCGGGGGTGCCGCCGATCCCGAACAGGATGTCGGAGCCCGACTCGGGCAATGCCGTTCCGATCGCCCCGGCCACGTCGCCGTCGGGGATGATCTTGATCCTCGCCCCGGCCTCGCGGCACTCCCGGATGATGTCGGTGTGGCGGTCGCGCTCGAGCACCACCGCGGTGACGTCCTTGATCTGCTCGCCCTTGGCCTTGGCGACGGCCTCGAGGTTGGCGCGCACCGGGGCGTCGAGGTCGATGAGGTCGGCCGCCTCGGGGCCGGTGGCGATCTTCTCCATGTAGAAGCAGGGCCCGGGGTCGAGCATCGTGCCCCGCTCGGCGAGCGCGATCACGGCGATGGCGTTGTTGCGGCCGAGCGAGGTGAGGGTGGTGCCGTCGATCGGGTCGACGGCGATGTCGCACGCGGGCCCCCCGGCGCCGATCTCCTCGCCGTTGAACAGCATCGGCGCCTCGTCCTTCTCGCCCTCCCCGATCACCACGACGCCGTCCA
>CAZCYE010000101.1:0-4705 GCA_964502775.1 uncultured Bifidobacteriaceae bacterium
GGCGCGGTCGGTCTCGCGGCCACGGTCGCGGTGGCCGGCCATGCCGCCGCCGGGCGTTGGCGCGGTGCCGCGATCCCCGCCGACATCGTGCACGTGCTGGCCATGGCGACCTGGCTCGGGGGGCTCGTGGTACTCGGCGCCGTCACCCTGGTTGCGGCCACCTCCTCCGGAGTCGACCGGGAGCGCCTCGAGCGGGTGCTGCCCCGCTTCAGTCGTCTCGGTCTCGGCGCGGTCGGCCTGCTCGTGGTCACCGGGGGGTTCCAAGCCTGGCGCCAGGTCGGCGGCCTCGACGCGCTCACCGACACCGAGTACGGCCGCATGCTCATCATCAAGGCGCTGATCGTGGCTGCGCTGCTCGCGGTCGCGTTCCAGAGCCGCCGGATCGTGTGGACCCTGCACTACTGGTGGCTCGAGCGCCGCGGTGGTCTCGTCCCCGCGGCGAGCGGTGGGAGCCAGGACGACGACGCCGGGCTCGACGAGCGCACAGAGGTGGCGGTGCTCCGGCGGGGAGTACTGGTGGAGGTGGCGATGGGCCTGGCCGTCATCGTGGTGACCGCGCTCCTCGTGAACGCCGTGCCCGCCCGCCAGGCCCAGTCGTTCGGGGGCGTCGGCTTCGCCGACACCACCCTCACCTCGGAGAGGCTCTGGATCGATCTGAGCGCCTCGCCGGCCCGCCCGGGGCGCAACGACATCCACATCTATGCGCTGCGTCCCGACGGCGCCCCCATGTCGGTCGACGATCTCGAGGTCACCTTCGAGCTGCCGCGCCTCGACATCGCGCCCATCGAGGTACCGCTCCGTGAGATCACACCGTCGCACTCCACCTCTCCGGGCTTCGACATCCCCATCGCCGGGGAGTGGCGGGTCACGGTGAGCGCGCTGGTCGCCCAGTTCGAGCGGATCACGTTGACCGGGTCGATCACGATCCGCGCCGGGTGAGCCGGGTGAGCCGCGGCGTCGTGGGGCGGAGGCGGCGCGCCGACGGGGGCGATGCGGTCGAGACCAGGAGCCCACGTAACGTGGAGCCGTGATGCGCGAGTTGAGCCGCCGTGACTTCCTCGCCGCCACCGGGGGTCTCGTGACCACCGGGGTTGGAGCATCGCTGCTCGGATCCGCGCTCGTCACCGAGGCGGCTGCGGCCGCCACGGGCCGGGCTGCACCCGGTGGTGGTAACACCGAGCTTTCGTTCCTCATGCTGTCGAGTGATCTGTACGCATCGCCGGAGCCACAACGGCTGATCTTCAGCATCGCCAAGGGGCCGCGTTTTGCCGCCACGAAGCCTGCCCGGATCGCGCTGGCCCCGCCGGGCACACAGGAGGGGACCGTGCTCGACACGGTGCTGCACCGCGAGGGCCTACCCAAGGGGCGTGGGATCTACTCGGTCGACGTGGTGCTCCCCGAGTCGGGGGTGTGGGAAGGGGTGGTGCTCACCCGCGGTGAACGGGTGGGCGTCGTCGTCGAGGTGAAGGCCACCGCCGACGCGCCGGTGGTGGGAACGGCCGCGCCCCGGGTGGCGTCGCCCACCCGCGCCGAGCGGCTCGGCACCAAGCCGCTGTGCACGCGTCGGCCACGCTGCCCGTTGCACGACGTCTCGCTCGACCGCGTGATCGGCGCCGGCAGGCCCGTCGCAGTCATGTTCGCCACCCCGGCGCTGTGTCAGTCCCAGTACTGCGGTCCGGTGCTCGACCAGCTCCTCGAGGTGCGCGACGAGTACCGCGACCGCATCGAGCTCGTGCACGTCGAGATCTACCGCTCCAACCGGGGTGTCGAGCGCGTGCCAACGGTGGACGACTGGGGGCTGCCGAGCGAGCCGTGGCTGTTCGGGATCGACGCCACCGGCACGATCACCGCCCGGCTCGACGGCGCCATGGCCACCGACGAGATCGACGCGCTGCTCGGCAGACTCGCCGGTTGACGGGTTTGCGGGCCTGTCGACGCCGCCCATATGCTGCCGGCGCAATTCGGAACACGACCTGTTCAATCTGGCGGGGGACCGCCACACGAGGGGAGCAAGCATGGCCGTCGACGGCAAATGGAACATCACGCTGCCGACCCCGGTAGGGGACCAGGCGGTCGTTATGGAGCTCGTGACCGACGGTGGGAACGTGTCAGGCAGCATGACGAGCGACATGGGCGTGGCCAACATCCCGAGCGGCACGGTGGACGGCGACAACGTGGAATGGATCGTCGACATGACCATGCCGATGCCGATGAAGCTCGAGTTCACCGCGACCGTCGATGGCGACGCCATCAAGGGCGACGTCGTGATGGGGTTTGCCGGGAAGTCAGCCTTCGAGGGCACCCGCGCCTGAGCCGTCCGCGCCAACCGGCGCGGTCAGGCCGCGGTCAGGGCCGCGGTCAGGGCCGCGGTCAGGGCGCGGCCTCGGGTAACCAGGCGGCCCGGCTCGCCTCGTAGGCGGCGATCTCGGGTTCGTGTCGGAGGGTGACGGCGATGTCGTCGAGCCCGTTGATGAGTCGGTCGCGGTGGAAGTCGTCGAGGGGGAACGGCTCGGCGAGGTCGAGTGCGGGCACCAGCACCCGTCGCTCCATCACATCGATGGTCACCTCGAGCGTGGCGTCGGCCTCGACCGCGGCCATGATCCGGTCGACGACGCCAGGGGGGAGCTGCACGGGCACGAGCCCGACCTTCAGGCAGTTGCTGCGGAAGATGTCGGCAAACGTGGCTGCGATCACGGCGCCGAAGCCGTAGTCCTCGAGCGCCCACACCGCGTGCTCGCGCGAGGAGCCCGTCCCGAAGTTCGGCCCCGCGACGAGCACGCGTACGTCGTCACCCTGGTACTCGGCTCGGTTGAGGACGAAGTCGTCACTCGCCCGCCATTCGGCGAAGAGCCCTTCGCCGAAGCCTGTGCGCTCCACGCGCTTGAGGAAATCGCTCGGGATGATCTGGTCCGTGTCCACGTCGGAGCGGTTCAGCGGCACCGCGCGCCCGGTGACCTCGCGGACGGCCCTCATGCTCGGCCGCCGCGATCGTCGGAACGTGAGGCTGCGGGCGCCGTCGGCGAGGCGCTCGCCAGGGTGCTCGGGCCCGTGAGGCGGACGAGCCGGTTGACCGCGTTGATGTAGGCGCGCGCCGAGGCCTCCACCACGTCGGTCGAGACGCCGCGGCCCGACACCTCGTGGCCCTCCGCGTCGAGTCGGACGATGACGTCGCCGAGCGCGTCGGTTCCCTGAGTGACCGACGAGACCCGCAGCTCGAGCAGCGTCGCCGGGATCGCCGTCGCCTTGGCGATTGCGGCCACGGCGGCGTCGATCATGCCGTTGCCCTCGGCATGGGCTTCGAGGCGCGTGTCCCCGTCGAGGAGCTCGACGTAGGCAGTGGGTGTGGTCCGAGTGCCGCTGTAGCAGTACAGATCGCCGAGCGCGAAGCGATCGACCACGTCGACCCCCAGGTCCTCGGCCACGATCGCCTCGAGATCGGCGTCGATGATCTCGGCCTTGTGGTCCGCGAGCTCCTTGAATCGAAGGAAGGCGTGGTCGAGGTGATCGCCCCGAACGCTCAGCCCGAGCCGCTCGAGCGCACTGGCGAAGGCGTGCCGGCCCGAGTGCTTCCCCAGGACGATCTGGGCCGCCTCCTGCCCGACGCTGCCGGCTTCGATGATCTCGTAGGTGCTGTGGTCCTCGAGCACACCGTGCTGGTGGATGCCGGACTCGTGGGCGAAGGCATTGCGGCCGACGATCGCCTTGTTGAACTGGACCGGGTACCCCACCAGTCGAGACACGATGCGCGACGTGCGGGCCAGCTCCTCGGTGTGGACCCCGATGTCGAAGTCGCCCAAGTAGTCGCGGCGAGTCCGGAGGGCGACCACCACCTCCTCGAGCGCGGCGTTGCCTGCTCGCTCACCGAGCCCGTTGATGGCGCACTCCACCTGTCGTGCCCCCGCGGCCACTCCGGCCAGCGAATTGGCGACCGCGAGACCGAGATCGTCGTGGCAGTGGGTCGAGATCACGTAGTCGCCGCGCACGTTCTCGGCGATGTGGGCGATCAACGCTGCGTACTCGTCGGGCACGGCGTAGCCGACGGTGTCGGGGATGTTCAGCGTGGTGGCGCCGTTGTCCACGGCGATCTGGAGGACCTCGCAGAGGAAGTCGATGTCGGAGCGGCTCGCGTCCTCGGGCGAGAACTCCACGTCCGAGGTGTACCCGGCGGCTCGGGCGATGCCGGTCGCCGCCTCGGCCTTGACCTGCTCATGGGTCATCCGGAGCTTCTTCGCCATGTGGATCTCGGAGGTGGCGATGAACACGTGCAGGCGTGGGCGCTCGGCGTGGCGGGTCGCATCCCAGGCTCGATCGATGTCCTTGACCGCAGTGCGGCACAGGCTGGCGATGACCGGCCCGCGAATCTCGCGTGCGATGGTCTCCACCGCGTCGAAGTCGCCCTGGCTCGCAATCGGGAACCCGGCTTCGATCACGTCGACGCCGAGGCGGGAGAGCTGCTCGGCGATCTCGAGCTTCTCGCCGACATCGAGTGAGATGCCGGGCGACTGCTCACCATCGCGGAGCGTGGTGTCGAAGATCTTTACGTGCTCGGGCACGGCTGGCTGCTCCTCTCTCGGGCAGGGTGTGCTCGTCTCGGTTCTGTGGGGGTCCGAATGCTCGGGCAACGAAAAACCTCCCCGGCCCGAGGGCACGAGGAGGTGGCGGCGAGCACCGAATGGGTGCGCGCCGCTACATGAGCAGGAGGAGG
>CAZCYE010000102.1:0-4630 GCA_964502775.1 uncultured Bifidobacteriaceae bacterium
GCCGCGCGGGCGGCGCGTGCCGCGCCCTTCACCGCGAGGTTGTCGGCCTCGGTGCCGCTCCCGGTGATCACCACCTCGCTCGGCGCCGCGCCCAGGGCTGCGGCGATGCGCTCGCGGGCCTCCTCGAGTGCCGTCTTGGCCGCCCGCGCCGCACCGTGGCCGCCCGAGGGGTTCCCGAAGACCTCGTCGAGGAAGGGGGCGGCGGCCTCGATCGCCTCCGCGCGCATCGGGGTGCTCGCGGCATGGTCGAGGTAGGCGGTCCGAGCCGGCGAGCGCCCCGGTGGGCGGCGGCGGGTACGCCGACGAGCAAGCGCGACACGAAGGCCCTCCACGGGAGCCAGTGTACGGGCGGGTGCTCACGGCACTCTCCGCACATGCACGAAAGCGGGCTCCATCCGGCCCGGCGTTAGCCTCGGCCCGAGCCTCGACGACGAGCGAGAGGGATCCCATCACCGCCTCGAACGGCACGCCGGCACCGACGGTGGGCCTGGTCACCGTCAACTACAACAGCGCCGCCTTCGTGGAGGAGTTCCTCGATTCGCTGGCGCTCGTGGAGTACCCGGCCGCGACCCTCGTCGTCGTGGACGCGGGGTCCACCGACGATTCAGTGGACCTGATCACCGCTCGATGTCCCGACGCGCACGTGATCCGCTGCGACGAGAACGTGGGCATCGCCCGGGGCAACAACCTCGGCCTGGCCTGGTGCCGGGCCCAGGGCTACCCCTTCGTGCTGTTCGTGAACAACGACACCACGCACGAGCGGGACTTCCTGCGCATCCTGGTTGACACGGCGCTCGACCCGGCGACCGACCCGACCAGTGATACGGCGCTCGTGCCAGCCGAGTCGCGCACCATGGTGGTGCCACGGATCCTCTTCTCGGGCGATCACCGGCTGATCTCCACGCACGCAGGCGACTTCGACTGGGACCTCGGGCTGTTCCGACACACTCACCACGGTCAACCCGACGGGCCCGCCACCCGCACCCGACGCGAGCTCCAGACGGCGAGCTTCTGCTGCATGCTCGTGCCCACACGCGCCTTCGACGAGGCGGGGGACCTCGACGAGGCGTTCTTCATGTACTACGAGGAGACCGACTGGCTGCGGGGCGCCATCGCGCACGGGTATCGCCTGCTGTACGAGCCCGACGCCGTCGTGTACCACCAGGAGAGCGCGTCGAGCGGAGGCGGTTGGATGACCCCGTTCAAGCTCTACTACGCGACGCGCAACCGCCTCTACCTCGTGCACAAGCACGCGCGATCCCGGGTCCGGTACGCCGCGTTCACCGCCTACTTCTGGACCACCCGGGCGGCCTACGTGCTGCGTTACCTCGTGACCGGAAAGTGGCGGATGCTGCGGGCGCTCGCGCTGGGAGTGCGCGACTACTACCGGGGTCGGATGGGACGAACGCTCGAGGTCCACGACCTGTGACCCTGCGCGTCGCCGTCGACTGCTCGGCGGTACCCGCGCGCGCCGCCGGTGCCGGCGTGTACACCGTGGAGCTGGTGCGGGCCCTGGCGGCGACGCCGGGCGACCACGAGCTCGTCGTGTTCGCCCGCCCCGACCTCTTCCCCGAGCTGATCGGGCGAGCCGGCGTCACGATCGTGCCCACCAAGCCACGGTCCCGAACGGCGCGGCTCGCGTGGGAGCAGACGCGGCTGCCCTCGGAGCTGCGGCGCCGGGACGTCGACATCCTGCACTCGCCGCACCACCACACGCCGACGCTGCGGCGCGCGCGTGGGCTCCGGCGAGTGGTGACGATCCACGACGTGACGTTCCTGCTCATCCCGGCGCGCTACCCGCGTGTGCGCCGGTGGTACATGACGCTGCTCACGCGGGCCGCCGCCCGAGTGGCCGACGCGATCGTGGTGCCCTCCCAGGCGGTGCGTCGTGATGTCGTCGAGCATCTCGGCGTGCCCGCGAGCCGGGTGACCGTGATCCCCGAGGCCGCCGGCGCCGCGTTCGGACCCGAGGTGGACGCTGCCGACCCAGAGCGCCGCCGCCACCACGAGGTGGACGGCCGCTATGTGCTGAGCGTCGGCAGCCTCGAGCCGGGAAAGAACCGCGGCCGGCTGTTCGAGGCCTTCGCGCGTGTGCGTCGGGACGGCTACGACGGACAGCTGGTCGTCGTCGGGCAGCGCGCGTGGCGCTTCCGTGACGAGCTGGCCGCGCTCGACCGTCTCGGTCTGGGCCCCCACGTGCGGCTGCTGGGCTACGTGCCCGACGAGGACCTCGCGGCGCTGTACCGAGGGGCCGAGCTCCTGGCCTTCCCGTCGCTGTACGAGGGCTTCGGGCTCCCCGTGCTCGAGGCGATGGCCTCGGGCACACCCGTGGTCACGTCACGAGGCTCGGCACTGGAGGAGATCGCCGGTGACGGCGCCGTGCTGGTCGATCCGCTCGACGTCACCGAGCTCGCCGATGCAATGGCGCGTGTGCTGTCGGATCACGCATGGCGCGACACGCTCCGCACTCGGGGATTGGCACGCGCGGGCGAGTACTCGTGGTCTCGGACCGCCACCGAGACGCTCGGCGTCTACGAGCGCGTGCTCACCGACGCCGGCGCCCGAGACGGTGCGTGACCTTCTCCTTGAGCAGGCCCCACTCCCGCTCGCGCACGAGCGCGACCGCGGTGCGCAGGTCGCGCCGCATCCCCGCGCCACCCGGGGCGCTGCCACCGAGCGCGCCACCGGGCTCCGAGCCGGTGGGGCGATCGGGGGCCCGGGTGGGCGCGCGGCAGAACGCCACCAGCGGCTCCAGCACCCGTGACCACCGGAAGTCCTGCGCGAGGCGTTCGCAGCCCTCGCGGGCGCGAGCGCGCGCGTCGGCGTCGGTGAGCAGCACGTACAGCGCTTCCTCGAGCGCATCGGGATCCTCGGGGGGGACACCGATCCCCGCGCCCGCGGCCTCGATGCGATCGGCGAGGGTGCCGCCGCGGGTGGTGACCACCGGCAACCCGGCCCACAGGTAGTCGAGCACGCGCGTCCGGAACGAGAACTGGGTCTCCACGTGCTCGAGATGCGTGCTCACCCCCACGTCGGCATCCATGAGGAACCCCTCGCGCTCGTCGTAGGCGACCCAGTCCTCGTTGAAGAACACCGACGAGCCCACGAGGCCGAGCGCGGCAGCAAGCTCCTTGGTCTCGGCGACCGCGCGCATGGCGGGCATCTGGGGATGGCGCAGGCCCAGGAAGAACAGCCGGGCTTCGGGGACGCGTGCCCGCAGCTTGTCCATGGCTCGCACGAGCGTCAGCGGGTCGAGCCAGTTGTAGATGCCTCCGCCCCAGAGCACGACCTTGTCATCGGGTCCGATCCCGGGCACGACGCCCTTCAGCATCCGGGCATCGGTCCGGGGGGGACGGTCGGGCACGCCGAAGGGCACCACCGCCAGCAGGGCCCGGAGCGTCTCGTCGTGGTCGTAGGTGGCGGGGTTGATCCGGCCCAGCGCCCCGAGCTGGCCGAGCCAGAAGTCACGCTGGCGCTCACTGGCGCAGAGGAAGAAGTCCCCCCGCGCGCATTGGTGGTTCACCACGTCGACGGCGCCGCGCACGATCCGATCGCGGGCCCGGGCGCCGAGGTGGCGCGTGTGCTCGAGGGTCTCGAGGTGGAACGGGTCGTACAGGTCGACGACCATCACCTTCGACGACTCCGTCAAGCTCGGATGGTCGTTGAGGGCGTAGCCCTGGACCACGAGCACGTCGCACCACGCCTCCAGGCGGCGGAGGTCGGCGGCGTCGGCGTGGCTCACCTCGAACTCGGGGCTCGAGGTGCTGCATCGGCTGGTAGTGGCCAGCTCCACCGGATGGTGCTCGGACAGCGCGAGGGCGATCTGCCAGGCCCGGATGCCCGGCCCGGCCATCTTCTCGCCGAGGGCATCGCCGGTGACGATCAGCACCTTGGGCCCGACCGCCGTAGACGCCCCGGCCGGCCCGTCCGCTGCGTCCGCCGGGGTGCTGGCACTCACGGCGGCGAGCCTAGGTGCCGCCCCCGTGACCGGCGGGAGCCGGGAGTGACTCAGGTGCTCCGTGGTGCGGCGAAGAAAGCCCGCACGGCCGGCTCGAAGTGGTCGAGGCCAAGGGTGTCGTAGTCAGGGTCGAAGGCCACCTGGTCCCACTCGTCGGCGAAGCGCTCGGCCAGCAGATACCACGGCTCGGCGCGGTAAGCATGCCGGGCATTGGGGTCGAGGTCGAAGTGGTGGTAGTAGTGCCGACCCTGGAAGTCCTGGTGGGTGCGCACCAACTCGTAGAGGTCGTCGCTCACGTAGGGCTCGAGGATCTCGGCCGCGATCGCGCCGTGATTGCGCACACTGATCGCCTTGCCGATGTCATGGCAGAGCGCCACCATCACGAGATCCTCCGATGCTCCGTCGCGCATCGCGCGTGTCGCGGTCTGGAGCGAATGGGTGAGCTGATCGACGGCGAAGCCATTGTTGACCGCGGCAAGCGAGCCCAACATGGCGAGGATCTGGTCACCCACCCGGGGCAGGTTCTCGCTCGCCTGACGCCCGATGATCGCCCAGTCTTCGGCCGTCGAGGCGTCCATGCGGGTGAACGATGCCTGCGCCACGGGCTCCGTCAGGGGTGCCACGCCTACGAGCCTACGCGTTGCCGCTGATCACCGACCCGGGGTGGTGGGT
>CAZCYE010000103.1:0-4622 GCA_964502775.1 uncultured Bifidobacteriaceae bacterium
GTCGACGAAACCGTCGAGGTCCCAGGGCATGAACCCCAACGGTAGCCCCCGAGACTGCGAACCCCGACGCTCCCCCACGGCGAATGCGGCGAGTAGCGCGCTGCACCGCCGGATAACTGTCGCAGCGCGCGCGTAGGTTGCGGGCACCGTCGAGGCCACGGTCATGGCCCTCCGTTGGCGCCGGGTGGCCCGTCACGCGACGGGTGCTCGGCAGCGTGGTTCCCGGTAAGCCCGGGACCATGTCGCGCCGAGAGGAGACGCCGTGCTCGCGTCGGTCACGAGTGCCACGTTGCTGGGCGTCGACGGCCGGGCTGTCACCGTCGAGATCCACGTCGCGCGGGGCCTGCCCGCCTATCACGTCGTCGGTCTGCCCGACACCGCCGTGCGTGAGTCTCGCGAGCGGGTGCGCGCCGCATTGGTGTCCTCCGAGCTCGCGTGGCCCACGGGCCGCATCACGGTCAATCTCGCACCCGGGGGGATCCCGAAGACGGGCTCCGGTCTTGAGCTCGCCGTCGCGCTCGGGATCCTCGTGGCCACGAGCGAGCTGGCCGCGGATTCGATCGACGGCGTCGGCGTCATCGGCGAGCTCGGGCTCGACGGCCGCGTGCGCTCGGTTCCTGGCGTGCTCGCCCTCGTCGACGCGCTCACCCGCCGCGGCGTACGCGAGGTCATCGTCCCCGCCGACGACGTGCTCGAAGCCGGGCTCGTTCCCGGTGTCACCGCGCGCGGCGCACGGTCACTGGCCGAATTGCGAGCATGCCTCAAGGACGAGCGGCCGTGGCCCGATGCGCCTCCCGTCAGTCCGCGGGGATTGACCGGAGACAACGACGAACGCGCTGGCGACGACGACGTGGTGCTCGACCTCGCCGATGTGCGCGGCTTGCCCTGGGCCCGTCAGGCCGCCGAAGTTGCCGCCGCCGGGCGGCACCACCTCCTGCTTGCCGGCCCCCCAGGGGCCGGCAAGACCATGCTCGCCCGCCGCCTCGTCACGATCCTGCCCGCACTCCCCCACGACCAGGCCCTCGAGGTCGCCCGCATCCACTCCGCCACTGGCCACGCCCTCCGGCACGGCCTTCCGCGTCGACCGCCCTTCCGAGCCCCCCACCACACCGCGACCGTCGCCGCCCTCATCGGCGGCGGTTCACCGCGCCCCCGCGCCGGCGAGATCACCAAGGCGCACCACGGCGTCCTCTTCCTCGACGAGCTCGGGGAGTTCGGTCCCCAGGTGCTCGACGCGCTCCGCCAACCCCTCGAGGAGCAGGTCGTGCGCATCGCGAGACAGGCGCTCACGCTGGCGTTCCCCGCCGACTTCCTGCTCGTGGCGTGTACGAACCCGTGCCCGTGCGGGCTCGGGCCCCCGCGCTGCACGTGCCAACCCGCGCAGCTCGCCCGGTACCGTCGCCGGCTCTGCGCGCCGGTGCTCGACCGCTTCGATCTGCGCCTCGCCGTACGCCCCCCGCTCCCGCGCGATGCCCCGGGCGAGGATTCGCGCACCGTCGCCGCGCGCGTGCACGGAGCAGCCGAGCGCCAACGTCGTCGGTTCACGGGATGTGGATGGTCGGCCAACGGCCGGATCCCCGGATCGCTGCTCGAGCGCTTCGTTCCCCTCGGAGGGGACGCCGCGGTGATGTGGCGATCCCAGATCGAGGAGGCGGGGCTCACCGGCCGCGGCGCCGCCGCGATCAGGCGTGTCGCGCGAACGCTTGCCGATCTCGCCGACGAGCCCGACGTGCGCGACGAGCATGTCGCATGCGCGGCGCTGCTGCGGAGTGACGTTCCATGAGCCACATCAGGTCATCGATCCACGATGCGCCACTCGAATCGATCGCCGCGACGCTCGCGTGCCTTCCCGATATGACACCGCAACGGCTCCGCAACCTCGTCGAGCGATTCGGATGCGTGCGCGCCGCGCTCGAAGCCGTTCGTTCAGGGCAGGCGCGCTCGGTGATCGAGACGACCCGCACGAGCACGGCCGCGGCGCGTGTCCTCGCCGACGAGTGGCGCAGCGCCGTCGACGTGGCGCGCGAAGGGCTGCGCCTCGCCCGGCGGGGCACGCACGTCTGGATCGACGGCACGCCGGGCTATCCAATCCGCGACGCGGTACCCGACCGACCAGTAGTGCTCCTGGGCGAGGGCGCACGACCCGACGTGATGGACCGGCGGCGCGTGGCCGTGGTGGGTACCCGGGCCGCGACCCCCCACGGTCGCGCCGACGCGTACGAGCTCGGCGCCTTCCTCGCCGATCAGGACATCACGGTGGTGAGCGGACTCGCCATCGGGATCGACGCCGCCGCCCACGAGGGTGCGCTCGACGCCGGGGGCGGCGTCGTGGGCGTCGTGGCCACTGGCCTCGACGTCGAGTATCCGCGCCGCCACGGATCGCTGTACCGGCGGGTGCGCTCCGCCGGCATCGTGGTCGGCGAGACCGGGTACGGCGTGGGGCCCACGGCATGCCGCTTCCCAGTGCGCAACCGCATCATCGCTGCGCTCGCTGATGCGGTCGTCGTCGTCGAGGCCACCCGTACCGGCGGCGCCCGGATCACCGCGCAGTTCGCACTCGAGTACGGGCGACCGCTGCTCGCGATGCCCGGTTCGCGACGAAACCCGGCCGCGGAAGGCGCGAACGCCCTGATCGCCGACGGCGCGCACCCGCTGCTCGAGTGGACCGACGTGCTCGTGGCGCTCAGTCTGTCGGCCACCGACCCGGGTGCGCGGGCCGTGCTTCCCGCGCGCGCACCGCTGGATGCCAACGGCCGCGCCGTGCTCGGCGCGCTCGGAGGCGAGCCCGCCACGCCCGACGATCTGGTGGAGCGCACCGGTCTCGGGCCGGCACGCATCGGCGCGGCGTTGGCGACGATGGCGCGGCACGGCTGGGTGCAACGCGACCGGGGCTGGTACTGGCCGATATAGCGCCACCGCGCCTCGTCGAGCCTGGCCACCGACCCGGTACGGTGACGGCGTGGGCTACAACCCGTTCCGGACTCGGGTCAAGCGCGCGAGCGACGTCTGGATCGTCGCCGCCGCGCTCGTCGTGATCGCCGCGCTCGTCGCGTGGGGCGTGTTCGGGGGCTAGGCCGCCCCGGTGGCGTGGAGATCGGGTGGGCTCAGCCCGTGAACAACGGGAACGTCTGCACGCAGCTGCCGGGGAGCGCGAGCGCCCCGAGGATGAGTTCGGAATCCGACACCGCGACGAGCTCAGTGGCCGCGCCGGTCGCCGGGTCGAGCTGGAAGATGCTGATCACGTCGCTGAAGGACGATTGCGCGCCGACCCCGTCGGGCCCGACAACGAACTCGAGAGGCGCGCCCAGCAGGTAGACAGCCCCCGAGGCCCGGTCGTGGTCGATGCCGACCACGTCGATCTCGTCGGTGTCCGGATCGGTCGGAGTGATGGGTGGGCCGGCGGTGAACAGCCCCGTGGTGGGATTGATCGTCCAGAGGTCGGTCGGGACCAGCAGCGCGCCCACATCGCCCTGGGCTGCCTGATCGTCCCCGGCCACGGTCGCTTCGGTTTCCGCGTCCGGCTCGGCCGTCGACACGGGGCCGATGGGCTCCCCCTCGGTCACCGACAGCATCGAGCCGCTGCACGGCGCCGCAAGCCAGTGGAAACTGTCGCTCTGGCCGTCGTTGGGTGGACCGATCAACGTCGCCACCAACGTGTCCACGTCGACGCCGTAGAGGCAGGCGTCGTCGTTGTTGCCGTCACACTCGCCGATGCCCTCGTCGGTCTGCATGTGCACGAAGAGCTGATTGCCGGGCCCGAAGGCGATCCCACCCTCGTCGAGCTCGCTCTCGGTGAAGTCGCCCGTGAAGGGGCCGAGATCCACCGGCGTCCCGTCGGCGTCAAAGCGCACCAGGTGAGCGATCAACAGCCCGTTGAAGAAGTTCGTGATGCCGTAGACCGTTCCGTCGGGCGCAACGGCGAGATCGTCCACGCAGGCCAGGCCGGTGAACCCGGCGCCGAGCGCCGTGACGTCTCCAGTGGACAGGTCGATCGTGGCCAGCGTGCACCCGTCGCTAGCGATGACCGTGTAGCCCACGATGGGCGGACCGGCCGGCGCGGCCGGGCTCGCGGTCACGAACAGGGTCGCGCCGACGAGCGCCATCACCCCGAGCCCCGCCACAATGCTCCGCCGCGTCCGCACCTGCGCCCTCCTCCGCCTCGCGGCTGAGACACTAACCCGAGGACGGTGCGCCCGTCAGGACCCTGGACTCAGAAGGCGCTCTCGAGCACGTCCACCTGGGGCGCGTACCCGCGGATAGCGCGCACCGCGGCCACGTCGAAGCGCACGGCGCCCGCCGTCACTCTTGTCGCTCGCAACCACTGCGCGGCGAGCCGGCGTATCCGAGCCTGCTTGACCAGGGTCACGGCCTCGGCCGGCGCGCCGAACGCGTCACTGCGGCGGGTCTTGACCTCGCAGAAGACGACCACCGAGCCCGCCGCGACCACGAGGTCGATCTCGCCGCCCTCGCCCCGCCAGTTCCGGTCCAGTATCTCGTGGCCGCGGGCCTCGTACCAGGCCGCCGCGGCATCCTCTCCTCGGGCTCCGAGCCGGCGCCGCCCCCGATCCCCGGGGCCGGGGCTCACTCAGAGGTCCTTGCCCGCGAGCTCCTCGATGTTCACG
>CAZCYE010000104.1:0-4509 GCA_964502775.1 uncultured Bifidobacteriaceae bacterium
GAGCTGTTCAAGCCGTTCGTGATGAAGCGCCTGGTGGACCTCGAGTTCGCCCAGAACATCAAGTCGGCCAAGCGTATGGTGGAGCGCGCCCGGCCCCAGGTGTGGGACGTGCTGGAGGAGGTCATCAAGGAGCACCCCGTCTTCTTGAACCGCGCCCCCACCCTGCACCGGCTCGGCATCCAGGCCTTCGAGCCCGTGCTCGTGGAGGGCAAGGCCATCCAGATCCACCCGCTCGTGTGTGCGGCGTTCAACGCTGACTTCGACGGCGACCAGATGGCCGTGCACCTGCCGCTGTCGTCGGAGGCTCAGGCCGAGGCGCGCATCCTCATGCTGTCGGCCCACAACATCCTGTCGCCCGCGCATGGCCGCCCGATCGCCGTGCCGAGCCAGGACATGATCATCGGCGCCTACTACCTCAGCGAGATCGTGGACGGCGCGCCCGGCGAGGGCCGTGCCTTCTCGAGCCTCGACGAGGCCGTGCTCGCCTACGAGCAGCGCCTCCGACCCGCTGGGGCCGAGGGCGACGGCGAGGCCGCGCTGAGCCTGCACGCCCGCATCAAGGTGCGCATGCCCGAGGGGCGGTTCCCCGAAGCGAGGTTCCCCGAGCGCTCGAAGACCGAGCCGGACGGGATCGTGCTGCGCCGCTACGCGGCCAACGGCGCCGCCCCTGCGGTGCTGGTGGAGACCACGCTCGGTCGCCTGCTGCTCAACGAGTCGTTCCCGTCCGACTTCCCGTTCGTGGACCAGGCGCTGCGCAAGCGTGACCTCAGCGAGATCCTCAGCGACGTGGTCGACGAGTACTCGCGGGCCGAGGTGGCGTCGACACTCGACCATCTCAAGAATCTGGGTTTCGAGTACTCCACCCGCGCGGGGTTGACGATCGCGATCGACGACGTGAAGACCCCCCCGAGCAAGGGCGCCATCCTGGAGCGCTTCGAGGCCGAGGCCGAGAAGGTGGAGCAGCAGTACGACCGGGGGATCCTCACCGACGACGAGCGCCGCCAGAAGGAAGTTGAGATCTGGACCGAGGCCACCGACGAGGTCCGCAAAGCCATGGAGACCGAGCTCTCGTCGGAGAAGTTCAACCCGGTCGACATGATGGTGGGCTCGGGTGCCCGCGGCAACGTGATGCAGGTGCGCCAGATCGCCGGCATGCGTGGCCTCGTTGCCAACCCCCGCGGTGAGATCATCCCCCGCCCGATCAAGAGCAACTTCCGTGAGGGCCTGTCGGTGCTCGAGTACTTCATCTCGACCCACGGTGCCCGCAAGGGTCTGGCTGACACGGCGCTGCGCACCGCCGACTCGGGCTACCTGACGCGTCGCCTCGTGGACGTCGCCCAGGAGCTCATCGTTCGCCTCGAGGACTGCGAGACGACGCGGGGCATCTGGGTGGAGCGCGTGGAGATGGACGGCGACAAGCCGCGGCGCGAGCTGGAGACCGAGCTGCTCGGTCGCTGCCTGGCCGAGGACGTCAAGCTGTCGAATGGCCAGACCATGGCGCAGAACACCGAGATGCGCGAGGAGCACGTTGCGGAGCTGGCCGCGGATTCCAAGGTGGACCGCGTTCGCGTGCGTTCCACGCTCACTTGCGACTCGATCGAGGGGGTGTGCGCTCGCTGCTACGGGACGATGCTCGCCACCGGCAAGCCGGTGGACCTCGGTGAGGCGATCGGCATCATCGCGGCCCAGTCGATCGGCGAGCCCGGTACGCAGCTCACGATGCGCACGTTCCACACCGGTGGTGTGGCCGGCGAGGACATCACCCACGGCTTGCCCCGCGTGGTCGAGCTCTTCGAGGCCCGCACGCCCAAGGGCGCTGCGGTGCTCGCCGAGAGCTCGGGTGGGGTCCGTCTCGGCGAGAACGAGAAGGGCGAGCGCGTGCTCACCGTGGTTGCCGACGACGGCACCGAAGAGGAGCACGTGGTGTCACGCCGCGCGTTGCTCGCGGTTCGCGACGGCAAGGACGTGGCGGCCGGCGACCGGCTCGTGGGCGACGAGAAGACGCCGCTCGATCCCAAGAAGATCCTCGAGATCAAGGGCATCCGGGAGACCCAGCAGTACCTCGTGGCCGAGGTGCAGAAGGTGTACCGGGAGCAGGGCGTCTCGATCCACGACAAGCACGTGGAGGTGATCATCCGCCAGATGCTGCGCCGCGTCGCGGTGTCGGAGCCGGGTGATTCCCCGTTCCTACCCGGCGAGAAGGTGGACGCGCGCCGCTATGCCGACACCAACCGCCATCTGGTGGAGGCCGGCAAGCAGCCCGCCGAGGGTCGGCCCGAGCTCATGGGCATCACCAAGGCCTCGCTGGCCACCGACTCGTGGCTCTCGGCCGCGTCGTTCCAGGAGACCACCCGTGTGCTCACCGAGGCCGCCATCGAGGGCAAGGTCGACGGCCTGTTCGGGCTCAAGGAGAACGTCATCATCGGCAAGCTGATCCCGGCGGGAACGGGGATGGAGAGCTACCGGGAGATCGCCACCAACGCGCCCGACTACGAGCCGCTGCCCTTCTACTCCAGCGACGCCGACGAGGATCTCGACCTCGCCGAGTGGCTGGCGAGCAGCACGGTGTCGACCGGCGGGTACGAAGCACCGGCCGTAGAGGCCGCGGAGGCGACGCCCGCCACGGAGCCCACGCCGGCCGCAGAGGCCGCGGGCGGCGTGCTCACCGTGGTGACCGACCCCGAGCCGTTGGAAGGCACGGGAACGGAGGAGTAGCGTGGCCTTCCGGCTCGGCGCCCGCAGCAGCGGGCTCCAGCCCGGAGTCCTGTCCATCGCTACGTTCCACCCGACGACGCGCGAGCAGAAGCAGTGCCAACGATCGAGCAGCTGGTCCGCAAGGGCCGTCAGACCAAGAAGGAGAAGTCGAAGGCGCCCGCGCTGAAGGGCTCGCCCCAGCGCCGCGGCGTCTGCACGCGCGTCTACACGGCCACACCCAAGAAGCCGAACTCCGCGCTGCGCAAGGTCGCTCGGGTACGGCTCACCTCGGGTGCCGAGGTGACCGCCTACATCCCCGGGGAAGGCCACAACCTCCAGGAGCACTCGATCGTGCTGGTGCGTGGCGGCCGGGTGAAGGACCTGCCGGGGGTGCGCTACAAGATCATCCGCGGCGCGCTCGACGCCAGCGGTGTCACTGACCGGCGCCAAGCCCGCAGCCGCTACGGCGCCAAGAAGGCCTGAGGTGAGCGACCGCGAGCCGGGTATCCCGGCGAGCAGCGAGCCGTGGCCCAAGCGGCCCGGCGGCGAAGCCGCCAAGAGCGGAAGAGGCGCCTGATGCCGCGCAAGGGCCCAGCCCCACGTCGAGACCTCGTCCCCGATCCGGTCTACCGGTCGGTGGTGGTCACCCAGTTCGTCAACAAGATCCTCCAACGCGGCAAGCGGTCGCTGGCCGAGCGGGTCGTGTACAGCGCACTCACCGACATCGAGAAGAAGACCGGCGGTGATCCGGTGGCCACGCTCAAGCGCGCGGTCGAGAATGTCCGTCCGGCGCTCGAGGTGCGGAGTCGCCGGGTGGGTGGCGCCACCTACCAGGTGCCGGTGGAAGTGCGGCCGCGCCGTGCCACCACCCTCGCGATTCGCTGGATCGTGGGCTACGCGCGCGAGCGGCGGGAGAAGTCGATCGCCCAGCGACTGTCCGCGGAGATCCTCGACGCCAGCAACGGGCTCGGCGCCGCCATCAAGCGCAAGGACGACTTGCAGAAGATGGCGGAGTCGAACAAGGCGTTCGCCCACTACCGATGGTGAGGTTGTGAGCATTTGACCGCTTGAGGCACCTACCGGGCCAGCGCACCGACACGCCTCGCGGTACGGCCGAGCCCCTGCTCCCGCCAGCTGCGCCGGCGGTCGGGTCCGAGGGACCCGGGTCTCGGCCGAGCGAGGCGAACTGTCGGCGCAGCCGGCGCCGGCCGGTGCTTCCACCGCACCCGCTCGAGGATGCAGGGTTCGGCCCGGGCCCCTGCGCTGCCGCCACTCGGGGGCGCACTCACGCGGAGCAGCGGTGTCGGTACCGGGCGTTCCACGGTGGGTCGTGTTTTGTGTCACCGGGCGGACACCCCAGTGAGCGAGAATCGGACGAAGAGAGAAGAAGAGGACAGGACGAAGTAGAGAGATGGCAGTCGCAGAGAAGGAAGTTCGGGGCAAGTCCGGCCCGCTGATCCGGGAGGTCCCGCTCGCGCGGGTCCGCAACATCGGGATCATGGCCCATATCGACGCGGGCAAGACCACCACGACCGAGCGGATCCTCTATTACACGGGGCGCACGTACAAGATCGGGGAGGTCCACGAGGGCGCGGCCGTCATGGACTGGATGATCCAGGAGCAAGAGCGCGGGATCACGATCACCAGCGCCGCCACCACATGCAAGTGGCGTGACACGTGGATCAACATCATCGACACGCCCGGTCACGTCGACTTCACCGTGGAGGTGGAGCGCTCGCTGCGGGTGCTCGACGGGGCGGTGGCCGTGTTCGACGCGGTCGCGGGCGTGGAGCCCCAGACCGAGACCGTCTGGCG
>CAZCYE010000105.1:0-1289 GCA_964502775.1 uncultured Bifidobacteriaceae bacterium
CACTGCACATGACCGTGCAGACCGCGGTGCTCATCGAGACCCTCATCGAGCTCGGTGCCCGGGTGCGCTGGGCGTCGTGCAACATCTTCTCGACGCAGGACCATGCCGCGGCGGCGATCGCGGCGCGGGGGATCCCCGTCTTCGCCTGGAAGGGCGAGACCCTCGACGAGTACTGGTGGTGCACCGAGCAGGCGCTGCGCTGGCCGGACGCCGATGCAACCGGGCCCAACATGATCCTCGACGACGGGGGCGACGCGACGCTCGTGGTGCACAAGGGCGTCGAGTTCGAGCGCTCGGGTGTGATCCCCGATGAGCAGCCGGGCGATTCCGACGAGTGGAAGGTCGTGCTCTCGATGCTGCGCCGCGTGCGCACCGACGACGACCGTCGCTGGCACAAGGTCGCGGCCGGGATCCTCGGTGTGACTGAGGAGACCACCACTGGCGTCCACCGCCTGTACCAGATGCAGGAGTCCGGGACGCTGCTGTTCCCCGCGATCAACGTGAACGATTCGGTCACCAAGTCGAAGTTCGACAACCTGTACGGCTGCCGCCACTCGCTGGTGGACGGGATCTGTCGCGCGACCGACGTGATGCTCGCGGGCAAGGTGGCGGTCCTCTGCGGGTATGGCGACGTGGGCAAGGGCTGCGCGCAGTCACTGCGCGGCCAGGGTGCCCGAGTGGTGATCACCGAGATCGATCCCATCTGCGCGCTCCAAGCAGCGATGGAGGGCTACCAGGTGCTCACGCTCGACGATGTGGTGGAGACCGCCGATCTCTTCATCACTGCGACTGGGAACTCCAAGGTCGTGACTGCCGAGCACATGACCCGGATGAAGCACAACGCGATCGTGGGCAACATCGGCCACTTCGACAACGAGATCGACATGGCCGGGCTGGCAGCGGTGCCGGGGATCAAGCGCGTGAACATCAAGCCGCAGGTCGACGAGTGGGTGTTCCCCGCCGAGGCCGGGCGCGCCGAGCACGCGGTGATCCTGCTGGCCGAGGGTCGCCTGCTCAACCTCGGTTGCGCGACCGGGCACCCGAGCTTCGTGATGTCGAACAGCTTCACCAACCAGGTGATCGCCCAGGTCGAGCTGTACGGACACCAGGACTTCTACGAGCCGAAGGTGTACACCCTGCCCAAGCACCTCGACGAGGAGGTGGCCCGGCTGCACCTCGACAAGCTCGGCGTGCGCCTGACCCGCTTGAGCGAGGAGCAGTCGGCCTACCTCGGCATCCCCGCCGAGGGCCCCTACAAGCCCGAGCACTACCGGTACTAGGGCGGAGCG
>CAZCYE010000105.1:1389-4410 GCA_964502775.1 uncultured Bifidobacteriaceae bacterium
CGAGACGTGTCACACCCCCCTCGTACGGTCGGGGAGTGGCGTCGACGGTCATCCGGGTTCTGTTCCCACTGGCGTGCCCGGGATGTGGCGCGCTGGGCGAGCCGGTGTGCGTGGCGTGCGCGGCGGCGCTGTACCCGCCCCCTCCCGCATCACCGCCGCCCGGGATCGACGCCTGGGCCGCATGCTTCAGCTATGAGGGCGTGGGCCGCGAGCTCGTCGCCCGCATGAAGTACCGCGGCACGCACGCCGCGACCCACTGGCTGGTCGATCGACTGGTGGCGGCGCTTATCCCGGTGGTACCACCCGCGGACGATCGCGCTGGGGGGTGGATGCTGGCATCCGTAACGTGGGCCCCGACCACGGCGTCACGCCGGCGGACCCGGGGCTTCGACCACGCCGAGCTCATTGCCCGGGCGGTGGCGCGGCACATCGGAGTGACGTGTCGCCCGCTGTTGCGTCGCGGCTCAGGGCCGCCCCAGACCGGGCGCACCCGGGTCGATCGCCAGGCCGGGCCGAGCTTCTCGGCTCGCGGCATCGTGCACGGTCCCGTGCTCGTGGTGGACGACGTCGCCACCACCGGCGCCACCCTCCAGGCCGCCGCCCGCGCGCTGCGCGCGGCCGGCGCGACATCCGTCACGGCGCTCACCGTGGCCCGTACGCCCTGACCACGCTCCCGAACCGAAATCCCGCGCTTGCGGGGCGTGGGGGAGCGGGTCAGGTTCCGCCGCGGGAGTTCGGTGCCTCGACGCGCCGAGCCGCGAGCAGTGGTCCGCGCTCGAACACGACCCTGAACTCGCCGGTGTCGAGGATCGATTCGAGCACCGCGGTGTCACTCGCCCCGAGCGTGAGGCGATCCACGACGATCCACTCGACCACGCCGGGGTCGTGCTGCTTCCGGTCCCGGTAGCCCCAGTAGCTCGCCTGCCAGGGGTTGGGGAACATGTAGATGCGCTCCCGGTGCGTGAGATGGGGCACCAGGAGGTAGGACGCGCTCACCGCCGCTCCGTCGGGCACGGCGTCGACCGCCGCCTGGCGCGCCCGCACCTCGGCGGCGGGCCGCGACGGCCAGTACCGGTCCTCGTCGCCCAGGGGCGAGGGGCCGTAGACCACGGTGGTGACGAGGCCCCCGAGCACCACCACCGCGGCGAGCGCGGCGACGACACGGGTCCCGAAACGGCGCCCGAGTCGGCTCACCGCCTCCACGGTGGCGAGCGCCAGCGCGACGGTGGGCAGCGCGGCGTAGTGGAACGTGATCTCGCGGGTCCAGCCCACATCGCTGAGCACGTCGAGCAGGAACTGCGGCAGGCCGATGAGCAGCGTGCCGATCGCGAGCAGGGCCACGAATCCGAACGGAGCGATGAGCTCGAGGGCGAAGTTCCCCGATTCCCCGGAGAAGATGCGGGACGTGAGCCGGCCGGGGTCGCGGAACGCGGTCTCGAGGATGCCCCCGGGCGATCCGCCGACACCGTCGTACAGCGCCTCGTAGTGGTTGGGCAGGCCGCTCACCTCGGGGAGCATCACGTAGGACACGAGCGCGAACCAGATTGCTGCCACGGCCGCCGTCAGCAGCCCGACGCGCCGATCGCCGCGCCAGGCCACGAGCAGCCCGATCATGAGGACGGCGATGGCCACGTCCTCCTTCCACGACATCGCCAGCACGATCCAGAAGGTGAACCATCCCCACGAGCGCCGCACCGAGCACAGGTACGCGCACAGCAGTGGCGTGAGGGCCATGGCCTCGGGGTGGAACAGCTCCTGGTTCATGAACTGCACGGCGGGGCACAGCAGCCACACCGCGCCGAGCGCGCATGCCGGCCACTGGCCCAGGCCCCGATGGCGCGCGAGCAGGTACAGCGGTACGGCGCCGAGCGCGAGGGTGGTCACCTGCACGGCGTTGAGGAAGTTGGGCCCGGCGCCGAGCCAGTACGCCGGCGCGAACAGCGCGAGGCCGAACGAGCCGTGATGCCCGAGGGCGGGCAGGCCGCGCACGGTGATGAACTGCTCGCCGTGGGCGAAGAGCCACACGTTCTGGTCGAAGATGCCCATGTCGTAGGCGAACGAGCCGAACTGCTCGTGCCGCCGAATGACGAGCACCGTGAACGTGACCACGAACGCGGCGACGAGGATGCCGAGCGCGACCGGAGGGACGAGCGCGGCATGGACGCGCGGCCGAGCGCGCGTCACCAGGCCGGAGCGGGGGCGCCCGAGCAGGCCGTGACCGCGATCCGCGGCGAGACGGCCGGGACCGGCGGGACGGGCGTCTGGCTCCATCGGCTCATGCTCGCGGAGCGATGGGCGCACGTGCGGGATCGAGCCCTCCGGCGGTGGCCCGACCTCGAGCTCACCGGCGCGGCCGCCACGCCGGGCGCGGCCCGTGTGTCGAAGGGGTCCTCGCGACCCGCGCCGGTACACTCGCCACTCGTATGAGCCTGTTCCAGAAGGTCCTCCACGCCGGTGAGGGCCGCAAGCTCAAGGCACTCGAGAGCATCGTCCCGGTGGTGGGCCGCTTCGAGCCCGAGATGGAGCGGCGCTCGGACGAGGAGCTGGCCGCGCTGACCGCAGAGTTCCGGTGCCGTCTCGACCGGGCGGGTAAGAGCGGCGACCGGGACGATCGCGTCGCGGCGCTCGACGACTTGATGCCCGAGGCGTTCGCCGCGGTCCGCGAGGCCGGTCGCCGCACCCTCGGCCAGCGCCACTTCGACGTGCAGCTGATGGGCGGTGCAGCACTGCACCTCGGCTGGGTGGCCGAGATGAAGACCGGGGAGGGCAAGACCCTCGTCGCGACGTTGCCGGGCTACCTCAACGCGCTGGCGGGTTACGGCGTGCACCTGGTGACCGTCAACGACTACCTGGCGCGCCGTGACGCCGAGTGGATGGGAAGGCTGTACCGCTTCCTCGGGATCGAGGTCGGCGTGGTGATTCCGGACACCTACGACTACGAGGCGAAGCGGATCGCGTATGCGGCCGACATCACCTACGGCACCAACAACGAGTTCGGGTTCGACTACCTGCGCGACAACA
>CAZCYE010000106.1:0-4337 GCA_964502775.1 uncultured Bifidobacteriaceae bacterium
CCACCGCCCGGGCGAGCGGGTGCTCGCTCTCGGACTCGGCCGCACCCGCCAGCGCCAGCAGGGCGTCGGCATCGAGGCCGCGCTCCGGGACCACGGCCACGCCCGTCACCACGGGTCGGCCCTCGGTGAGCGTGCCGGTCTTGTCGAAGAGCACGGTGTCGATGTCGCGCATCCGCTCGAGCGCGAGGCGGTCCTTCACCAGCACGCCGGCGCGTGCCGAGACCGCGGTCGCCAGCGCGATCACGAGGGGGATGGCGAGGCCGAGGGCGTGCGGGCAGGCGATGACCAGCACCGTCACGGTGCGCTCCACCGCGTCGCCGCCGTCACCGGCGAGCATCCACCCGGCGAACGTGAGCACACCGGCGGCGGTCGCCACGTAGAAGAGCAACGCCGCGGCACGGTCGGCGAGAGCCTGGGCCCGCGACCGAGACGCCTGGGCCTCGGCCACGAGCCGCTCGATGCCGGCGAGCGCGGTGTCGTCGCCCACCGCGGTCACCCGCACCCGCAGGGCCGAGTCGGTGGAGACCGTGCCCGCCACCACGCGGTCACCGACCGACTTGGGCACCGGTCGGGACTCGCCGGTCACCATCGACTCGTCGATCTCGGCGGTGCCGTCGACGATCTCGCCGTCGGCCGGGAGCCGGGCGCCGGGGCGTACCAGCACCACGTCGCCCACGACGAGCGAGGCCGACGGCACCACGTGCACGGCGCCCCGCTCGTCGACGCGCTCGGCCTCGTCGGGGAGGAGCTCGGCGAGCGCGGCGAGCGCATCCTGGGCCTGGCCGAGCGCCTTCATCTCGAGCCAATGACCCAGGAGCATGATCACCACGAGCAGCGCGAGCTCCCACCAGAAGTCGAGGTCGAGGTCGCCCACACCGAGGCTCGTGGCGAGGCTCGCGCCGTACGCCACCGTGATGGCGAGCCCGATGAGCAGCATCATCCCGGGTTGGCGGCTCGTGATCTCGCTTCGGGCGCCGGTGAGGAAGGGCCACCCGCCGTAGAGGAACACCACCGTGCCGAACAGGGGTGCGACCCAGTCGCTGCCCGACGGGAGGTCGTAGCCGACCAGGTCGGCGAACATCTCCGAGAACGCCACCACCGGGATCGCCAGGAGCACGCTCCACCAGAAGCGGTCGCGGAACTGGGCGCTGTGGTCACCATGGTGGCCGTGGCCGTGGTGGGACGGCGCGGTGCCCGTGGTCGGCTCCTCTCACGTCACCGGGTCGCCCGAAGCGAGGGCGAGCGGACGGCGCCCGGTCGGACACGTAACGTACGTGCATGAGGAGCGTGCGCCGGCCTCGCGTCCGGCTCGGCATGCTGGCCGTCGTCGCCGGGCTCGGTGCCGCGGCCACGATCGGAGCGTCCCCCTCGGCGAGCGCGGGCACCGGCGAGCCGCCCGCCACCCCGCCGGGCTACGTCGGGGCCCCCGGAGGATGGATGGCCTTCACGCTCGTCCCCACCGATCCACCCGTGGCCCTGCCGGGCGGCCGCTTCGCGCGGGTGACGCTCAACCGTGAGAGCGCGGGCCTCGACCCGGCGACGGCGCTCAACTGGGACTTCAGGACATGCGGCCCGGGCTGCGTCGAGGAGGGCTGGCCGGCCACGTGGTCACGCCCGGGCCTCGAGCTGCACCGCGTCGGCGACTGGTGCCCGATCGCCCAGGGCTCGTGTGACTACTTCGTCACCGCCTATGACGGCGAGTTCTGGTACGCCGCCGGGACGGCTCCCGACGAGGACGGGGACGGCGCGCCCGACACCGGCTTCTTCCTCGGCTACCGGTTCGCGAGCGCCATCCCGCCGCCGCCCCCCGTGGTGGCCAGCTTCCCGTCGCCACCCACCGGCGGCGTGACCACCGGCGTCTTCACCTTCGACGCCTCCGGCTCCCAGGCCGGACTGGGCACCATCACGGCGTACCACTGGACGCTGCGGCGCCTGTCCGACGATGCCACCTGGACCAGCGACGCGGCGGTGTTCACCCCCCCCGACGAGGTCTTCACGACCGCGGGGGACTACGAGGTCACGCTCACCGTCACCGCGAGCGACACCGCATCCGCCACCTTCGGGCCGGTGGGCTTCGCCGTCGTTCCTGCGAAGCCCGATCCGGAGCCCCCCCAGGGTCCGGGTCCGGGGCCGGGCTCCGGCGCGGGACCTGGGCTCCCGGCCGCTCCCGCCAGCACCTTCGGCGGACCCCGGATCAGCCCCAACGACGCTCGTGTGGTCTGGCTGTGGCGCCCCGACTGGTTCCAGAGCGATTCCGATAACAACGCGCGTCGCGGCGACCGGCAACCCACCGGGGTGAAGGGACGAGTGGCCATCGCCGTGGACCCCGGGGGCCGCTCCGGACCGAGCGCGGCACCGTGGCTCGCCGGCCTCGGGGCTGTGGGCGTGGGCGGCTACGGACTGATCGCGCGCCTCCGCCGCCGGGTCCGCGTCCTCGACGGCTGACCGGTCGTCGAGCCGGGCGAGTCCGACCGGACGCTCGGAACCGGCCGGGCGACGGAGGCGCGCCGCGCCCGCCACTGCCGGCCCGCACGCTCGATCCCGATCGCCCCGAGCCACCCCAGACCCACTACGAGCCACCCGCCGGGCACGTCGAGGAGCCAATGGTTGGCGGTCACCGTGATGCAGAACCCGACGGCCACGCAGAACGCCACGAGTGCCGCGCGTCCCCACCGACGGCGCACCATCGGCCACAGCGCGAGCAGCACCCAGGTGGACCAACCCACGTGGAAGCTCGGCATGGCCGCGAAGGGGTTGGCGTACTGGTCGAGCGTGGCGGGGGTGACGTGGCCGTCGGGCCCGAACTCGTGGCGGGTCTGGGGTCCGAAGTTGAAGTACTCCGAGGACGCGTCGACGAATCCGTACTCCTTCGGCATCAGGCGCGGCGGCATCAGCGGATACAGCCGGAAGGACACGATGGCGATGGCGAACATGCAGAGCAGCGTGTTGCGCCACCGCAGGTAGCGAGCCGGGGCCCGGCGGTACAGCCACACGAGCGTGACCACCGGCATCACGAAGTGGACGGTCCCGTAGAACACGTTCCCCAGCGCCATGAACCAGTCGGTCGACTCGAAGGCGTCCTGGACCGATCGCTCCCAGTAGATCCCGAGGCTGCGCTCGGCGGCCACGATGTCGCGGGCGTGGTCGAACGCCACCGCCGTCGAGCCGGTGACCTTGGTGCGGGCGAAGCTGTACAGCTCGTAGAGCGCGAGCACGCCCGCCGCCTCGGCGAGCCATCCGTAGCTCCATCGGCGTGAGCGCGGCCCCGGGATGGTCGTGGGCTCCGCGGGCTCGCCACCGTGGGGCACGGCCGCGGCACGGCCGGTGGGGGGCACGGGGGCGGAGCGTAACCTGAGCCCTGCCGTGCATCGAAGGAGTGCCAAGTTGCCCACCGCCGTGATCGTCGACGCGGTACGCACACCGCTCGGGCGCCGTGCCGGGGCACTGAAGGACTGGCACCCGGTCGACCTGGCCGCCGTCACCCTCCGGGCACTCGTGGAGCGGAACCAGCTCGATCCGGCCCTGGTGGACGACGTGATCATGGGCTGTGTGAGCCAGACCGGCGAGCAGTCGGTCAACATCGGGCGCAACGCGGCGCTCGCCGCCGGCTTCCCCGAGACCGTGGTGGGCGTCACCATCGATCGCCAGTGCGGCTCGTCCCAGCAGGCATTGCACTTCGCCGCGCAGGGCGTGATGGCCGGGGCCTACGAGGTGGTGGTGGCCGCGGGCGTGGAGAGCATGACCCGGGTGCCGATGGGGTCGGCGATGACGCCGGGCACGGCCCCGTTCGGCGACGCGATGACCAAGCGCTACCCGGGTCTCGTACCCCAGGGCCTGTCGGCCGAGATGGTCTCGACGCGGTGGGGGATCAGCCGTGAGGACAACGACGCCTTCTCGCTCGAATCGCACCGCCGGGCGGCGCGGGCCACCGCGGAGGGCCGCTTCGCGCGCGAGTTGGTGGCCCTCGAGGTGGTGGGCGTCGACGGGACCGAGGTGATGACGCGTGACGAGAGCATCCGACCCGACACCACCCTGGAGAAGCTGGCGAGCCTGAAGCCGGCGTTCGATTCCGGCGGGGTGATCACCGCCGGCAACTCGAGCCCGATCACCGACGGCGCGGCCGCGCTCCTGGTCACGAGCGAGACCGCGGCGGCGCGCCTGGGGCTGGTGCCGCGGGCGCGGTGCCACGCGTTCGCGCTCGCCGGGGTCGACCCGGTGATCATGCTCACCGGCCCCATCCCGGCGACCACCGCGGTGCTCGAGCGCGCCGGTCTCACGCTCGAGCGGGTCGACCGGGTGGAGATCAACGAGGCGTTCGCGCCGGTCGTGCTGGCCTG
>CAZCYE010000107.1:0-4145 GCA_964502775.1 uncultured Bifidobacteriaceae bacterium
CGGCGGGCGCGGCGGGAGGGGAGGACGGGGCGGGCGGGTCGCCGCCGATCGTCGTCATACGCCTCGCTCCATGGCCGCCATCGCCGTCATCGCCGCGCAGGGTATCGGCCGTCACGGGGCGTCCATGCCCGTGGCCGGGCCGCACGGGCCCCAATATCCCCATCTGCCACAGGAACCACCGATTCGGCCCGTAGCCTGGGGCCATGCCGGGGAGTGCTGTCGCTGATCTCGTGGGCCGCGTCCTCGCGAGCCGGTACCGGTTGCTGGGCCCGGTGGGCCTGGGCTCCTCGGGTCGGGTCTACGTGGCCGACGACGTGCGTCTGCGTCGGCGCGTCGCGGTCAAGGTGCTCCACAGCGGTCTCGCGGGCGACGTGGGCTTCCTCCGTCGGTTCCGCTCGGAGGCCCAGACGGCCGCCTCGCTGAACCACCCCCACGTGATGGCCGTCTACGACTGGGGTGACGACGCGGGTGTCCCCTTCATGGTGCTCGAGCTCCTGCGGGGCGGCAGCCTCCGGGCCCTGCTCGACACCGGTGTGAGGCTCACGGCCTCGCAGGCCACCCACATCGGGCGCCAAGTGGCCGCCGCACTCCAGTACGCGCACGGGCGGGGGATCGTGCATCGCGACATCAAGCCCGCCAACCTCCTCTTCGACGAGCACGGGATCGTGCGCGTCGCCGACTTCGGCCTCGCGCGCGCTCTCGCGGAAGCGTCGTGGACCGAGCCCAGCGGCGGCGGGATCGTGGGCACCGCGCGTTACGCGGCTCCCGAGCAGGCGACCGGCGCGGTCGACGGTCGGGCCGACCTGTACGCGCTCAGCGTCGTCCTGGTGGAGTCGTGCACGGGCGAGGTTCCCGTGGTGGCCGACACGCCGATTGCCACGCTCGCGATGCGCGCGACGCGCGGGATCAGTGCGCCCCCCCGCCTCGGACCGCTGGCGGCGGTGATCGAACGTGCGGGCCGTCCCGACGTGGCGTCGCGCTACCCCGACGCCGCACAGATGGGCGCCGCGCTCGCGGCGGCGGGGCGCCAGCTCCAGCCGCCGGCGCGGCTGGAATTGGTGGGGATCGGCGACGCCATCGACGAGATCGATGCCACGAACACCCCGCACGACGCGCCTGGCGGTGGGAACGGCGCGCGTCGAGGTACGGCACCGCCCGGAGCGACGTCCGACGACGCCACCCACGACGACGCGGCGGTGCCCCTCGCCGTGCTCACCGACGACCACGTGCGCATGCGCCGCAGCACCATCCCGCTGGTGGTGGGCGCGGCGGTGCTCGTGGTGGTGGGGCTCGCGGTGGCGGCGTACGCGGCGATCGCTCCCGGCCCGTCGGTCCTCGTGCCCACGCTCGTGGGCGTGTCCGAGGCGCGGGCCGCGGCGACCGCCACCGACGCGGGGTTCCTCATGAAGGTGGTGGAGCGGCGCATCGCTGACGACCCCAAGGGCCTCGTGATCGAGCAGCAGCCCGGCCCGGGTGCCTACCTCGCCGACGGCGAGGAGGTGGAGGTCGTGGTGTCGCGGGGGCCGCCACGCGTGGGCATCCCCGACGTGGCGGGCCAGCCGCTGGCCGACGCGCAGGCCGCCCTCGAGGAGGCCGGCTTCGTGGTGATCGTGGAGCCCCGCCATGACGAGGAGATCGCCAAGGACATCGCCCTCGGCACCGAGCCGGCCGGCGGTGGGCGGGCGCCACGTGAGTCGGAGATCACCCTGTTGGTCTCGGACGGCCCGGCACCGGTCCCGGTGCCCGACGTGGCCGGGCGCACCTACGACGAGGCGGCCGCCATCCTCACCGAGGCGCGCCTGACGGCGGTCTATGGGGAGGCGTTCAGCGACACGGTTGCGGTGGGCAAGGCGGTCGGCACCAATCCCTCGGTGGGCACGCCCGCGCCGCGGGACTCCGAGGTCGTGGTGCTGATCAGCAAGGGGCCCGAGATCGTCACCGTCCCGAACGTGGTGGGGATGACGGTGGAGGCCGCGAGCCAGGCGCTCGCCAACGTGGGCCTGGTGCCCGACGTGGAGAACTACGGGCCGGGCAAGACGGTGCGCGCCCAGGATCCGGGGGGTGGGGCCAAGGTGAAGAAGGGCTCGAAGGTCACGCTCTTCCTGTGACGCCGGCGTCGGCGAGAGATCCGGACGAGGATGGGGCGAGGAGGAACCAGGGATGGGAGCGCTGGACGGTCGCGTCGCCATCATCACGGGTGCCGGACGGGGGCTGGGGCGGGAGCACGCGCTGGCGTTCGCCCGTGAGGGGGCCAAGGTGGTGGTGAACGACCTCGGCAGCGACATCCACGGTGAGGGCTCGGACCGCGTCCCCGCACAGCTCGTGGTGGACGAGATCGTGTCCCACGGCGGCGAAGCGGTGGCCAACACCGACAACGTGGCCGACTTCGCCGGCGCGAAGCGCCTCGTCGACCAGGCCGTCGAGACCTTCGGCGACCTGCACGTGCTCGTGAACAACGCGGGCATCCTGCGTGACCGGATGATCGTCAACATGACGGTGCAGGAGTGGGACGCCGTGGTGGCCGTCAACCTGCGCGGGCACTTCTGCACGACCCGGCACGCGGCCGAGTACTGGCGCGCGAAGTCCAAGGCCGGCAAGGTGAAGGCGGCGCTCGTGCACACGTCGTCCACGTCGGGCGTGCTCGGCAACCCCGGTCAGGCCAACTACGGCGCGGCCAAGGCCGGCATCGCCGCCCTCTCCACGATCTGCGCCATGGAGCTCGGGCGCTACGGGGTGCGCTCGAACGCCATCACGCCCACGGCCCGGACCCGCCTCACCGAGTCGACCCCGGGCCTGGAGGAGATGGTCAAGGCCCCTGACGACCCCCGCGCCTTCGACAAGAACGACGCCGCCAACGTGTCGCCGTTCGTCGCCTACCTGGCCACGGCGGACTGCCCGTTCACGGGGGAGACGTTCTTCGTGTACGGCGACGTGGTGGCCCGCTACCAGTCGCACTCCATCGCCGAGCGGATCAACGCCGGCGGGGAGCGCTGGACGGTGGCCCGCCTGGTGGAAGAGGCACCCAAGCTGGAGCCCGCCGGCGAGCGCCGGGGCGGGCCCAACGAGTTCGCCCACGCCCAGTAGGGCCGGCTACTACGCTGCCGCCGCGACCGTCGCAGGGGCGACGGCGAGAGGGGGACGGCCATGGGCCTCGGCGACCTGCTTCCCGACGAGCTCGGCTTCGTGTTCGGAATCCCGCTGCTGGTGGCGGCGATCCTGATCCTGGTGGCTGGGCGGCGAGACGACGACAACACCGGTGTGCGTACCCAAGCGCGCTACGTGGGCGTCATCAGCATCGTGGCGCTGTTCATCACGCTGTTCGCCGTCTTCGGGGTGGCTCGAGGCCTCACCGATCTCATCGCGGACAAGGGAGATTCGGTCGTCGGAGAGCGGACGATCTTCGGCCTCAATATCGATGACGGCGATCTCAATCTGAAAGACCTGCTCGGCAGCGATGCGCCCGACAATCTTCTCAGCGGCGGCCCGGGCGGCCTCGGTGACGACGGTGGCTTCCTCTCGGACGAGCCCGTCGGCTCTGACAACGATGACTACCGCCTGGTGATCGGCAGCGCGCTGTTGGCGTTGGCGGCGGGCGCGGTGTTCGTGTTCCACCGTCGTCATGCCCGGAAGTTGGAGGCCAAGCGTGGGTTCCGGGCCGGTGTGGGCGGCCGGGTGGAGCGCGCGTTCGTGCTCGGGGTGTGCTTCGTGGCCGCGCTGATCGTGATCGTGGGCGCGACGCGGGGCCTGTACGGGTTGTTCCGGATCATGGTGCCCGGGGTGACGGGCGAGGGCGCGCACGACATCGAGCGCAAGCTCGGGATCGCGCAGTTCCTGTCGTATCTCGTGCTGGTGTCTGGCGCGCTGTGGATCTTCTTCACCGCGTGGCGCTCATCCGCACGCGGCGACTAGAGGAGAAGGACCTGTTGGGGGGCTGGGCGCCGCGACGAGGCGGCCCCAGCCCTTCCGAGCAACCTGATCTGACGGGAGGCCGAGTTGAGCGTCGGCGCCATCCTGCCGGGTGACCTCGCGTGGATCTTCGGGACTCCGCTGCTGGTCGCGGTGATCCTCGTGCTCGTCGCCGGACGCGGCGACGCCGACTCCGCGAAGGTGCGCACGGAGGCGCGCTACCTCGGCGCGATCTTACT
>CAZCYE010000108.1:0-4097 GCA_964502775.1 uncultured Bifidobacteriaceae bacterium
CCCCGCCGCCTCGTGGGCCACGCGCCGCCATCGAGCGACCGCGCGCTCGGCCCGCTCGGGCGCCCAACGCGGGACCGAACGCTGCGCGCGCACGGCCAGGATCCGGTCCACGCCGAGCTCGGTGAGGTGGCGCACCACGGTCTCGGGGTGCTCGCCCTTGGTGAGCGCGAACGCCACCGCAAGGTGCGGGCGCCGCTCCGGCTCGATCCGCTCGGCGCCCGTCGCGCGCAGCCACAGCGTCGCGCCGTCGACGCGATCCACCGCGTAGGCGCGCCAGCGGCCGGTGCCGTCGGCGGCCGTGACCACTTCGCCCGTTCGGAGGCGCCGGACCCGGCTCAGGTGGCGACCGTCGTCGCCGGCCACGTGGATCTCGTCGCCCAGGCTCGGGACGAGCACGTGCGCGGCAGCGCCCAGCCCGGCGGCCCATCCGGTCGCCATCGCGGCCGCGCCCTACTGGAACGCCGAGCGCAGCCTCGACAGCACCCCTCGATCGGGCTCGGTGATCTCCTCGTCGCGCAGCTCGGCGAGACGCACGAGCAACACGGCCTCCTCGTCGGAGAGTTGGGTCGGGACCTGCACGTCGATCCTCACCAGCAGGTCACCACGACTGCGTCGCTGCAGCGCCGGCACGCCCGCACCCTTGATGCGGAACACCTGCCCGGGCTGCGTGCCCGGCGGAACCTCTACCTCGTGCTTCGCGTCCAGCCCGGCGACCACCACCCGCGCTCCCAACGCGGCCTGGGCGATCGACACCGGCACCGCCGCCACGAGATCGCTGTCGATGCGCTCCAACCCCGGGTGCGGCGCCACGCGCACGGTCACGTACAGGTCCCCCGACGCCCCGCCGCGGGGCGCGGCCTCCCCGCGCCCGGTGAGGCGAAGGCGCTGGCCGTCGTCGATCCCGGCCGGGACCTCCACGTCGATGGTCCGACGGCCGCGCACCCGGCCGTCGCCGCGGCATTCGTGACAGGGCTCGAGGATGCGCCGCCCCAGCCCCGCGCAGGCCGAGCACCGCCCGGCGGTCACGATCTGTCCGAGCAGCGACCGGCGTACGTGGCGGACCTCGCCCGAGCCCCCGCACGCGTCACATCGGGAGGGGTGCGTGCCCGGCTCACAGCCCGACCCGTCGCAGCGATCGCAGGCCAGGAGCGTCCCGACCTCGACGGTGTGGGTAGTGCCGAACGCCGCCTCGGCCAGGCTCAGCTCCACCCTGATCTCGGCGTCGGCGCCGCGGGCCGGGCCGGGTCCAGGGCCTCGGCTCCCGAACGGGTCACCGCCGAAGAAGGCCTCGAAGAGGTCGCCGACGCCGAAGTCGGCCGATGGCCCCCCGCCCCGGCGCGGACCCACCCCCTCGCCGAAGACGTCGTAGCGGCGGCGGCGCTCCGGGTCGCTCAGGACCTCATAGGCCAGGCTCGCCTGCTTGAAGCGCTCCTCGGCGTCGGGGTTCCCCGGGTTGCCGTCGGGGTGGTACCGGCGGGCGAGATCGCGGTAGGCGCGCTTGATCTCGTCGTCGGTCGCGTTGCGGGCGACGCCGAGCACGGCGTACGGATCGAAGCTCACGACAGGTGCCGCCCCAGTTGGGCCGAGACGGCCGACACCGCCGCGAGCGCGTGCCGGTAGTCCATGCGGGTCGGACCCATGACGCCGACGATGCCCGCGGCGTGGCCGTCGATCTCGAAGGGGGCGAGCACGATCGCGCAGTCGCGCAGCTCATCGAGGGGGTTCTCGGTGCCGATGCTCACGCTGAGGCCGCGATCCAGCAGCTCGCGCACCAGCGACACGACGACCACTTGGTGCTCGAGCATCTCCAAGAGGCGGGCGGCGCTCTTGGCCGTGGCGAACGCCTCGGGCTCGGCGACGAGGTTGCCCGCCCCGCCGACGTAGAGCGGCTCGGGACCCGGCGATTCGGAGGGTCGCGTCATCAGGCCGTGGATCAGCCTCGCGATCGCGTCGGTCGTGGGGTCGCCGGTGGCGGCAAAGGCCGGAAGCTGGGCCCGCTCGTGGCCCACGATCTGCGCGGTGAGCGCGGCCGTCGCCGCGTGCAGGCGTGCGTCATCGAGATCGTCGAACTCGGCCGCGGGTTCGGTGCCGAGGCCGGCGAGCGACACCACTTCCTTCTCCACCATCCCGTTGGACAGCACGACCACGAGCAGCGCAACACCGGGCTGGAGGGGCACGACCTGCACGCTGCGGACCCGCGCGAGCTGAGTCTCGGGACCCATGACGAGGGCGGCGTGGCGGGTGACCCGGGCGAGGAGCTGGCTGGTCTCGTGGAGCAGGTCCTCGAGCGCCTGATGGGTGGTGGCGAAGAACTCCGCCACCGCGCGCCGCTGCCCGGCCGGCAGCGCGCCCTGGCTGGTGAAGTGGTCGACGAAGTAGCGGTAGCCCCGGTCGGTGGGCACGCGCCCGGCCGAGGTGTGGGGCTGGACGAGGTATCCGTCACGCTCCAACAGGGTGAGCTCGTTGCGGACCGTGGCGCTGGACACCCCGAGCCCGGTGGAGCCGGCGATCGCCTGGGAGCCGACCGGCTGCGCGGTCTCGACGTACTCCTCCACGACCGCCTTGAGGATCGCGGCCTTGCGCTCGTCGAGATCGCTCGCCTCGCCGTCCTTGGTCTGCTCCATCACTCCGCTCACGCTCTCACCGGTTGGCGGGGCCAGATTTGGCAATACCCGGTTGGCGATGCCGGTTGGCAGTCAATCCTACCGAGTGCCAACGAGGTCGACCGGCCGCGGGGCGGAGTCCGATCGCGTCGACGGAGGCCGTGGTGCGGGCGTCCCGGTGCCGAAGCACACACGGGTGACCACCTCGTTGGCGAGACGGCGCCCCATCCGGGTGAGCACGACCCGGCCGTCCCCCGTCCACGCCAGCAACCCGACGTCCACCAGCCCGCCTACCTCGTGCGCGGCGCTCGGCGGGGCCACGATGCCATCCCGGGTGCGCAGCATCAGCGCAAGCCGTTCGTGGGTGCGCGTCGCGGCGTCGAGGCACTCGTACCCAGCCTCGGGCGAACGCCCGTCGCGCACGCGCTCGATGTAGCGCTCCGGGGTCCGCACGGTCCAGGATCGCCGGCCCGACGTGTGGCCGTGCGCGGCGCAGCCGATGCCCGCGTAGTCGCCCTGGCTCCAGTAGCACAGGTTGTGGCGGCACTCGTGACCCGGGCGCGCCCAGTTCGAGATCTCGTACCACGCGAGGCCCGCGTCGGTGAGCATGGCGTCGGCGATGTCGAACTTGGTGGCCTGGTCGTCGTCGTCGGGCGCGGCGATCTCACCGGCGCCGATCCTGCGGGCGAGGCCGGTCCCGGGTTCCACGCTCAACGCGTACGCGCTGATGTGCGGAGGGTGCAGGGCCAGCGCGTCCCGCAGCGTCGCCTCCCAGTCCGACACCGACTCGCCCGCCGCACCGAACACGAGGTCCAGGTTGAACGTCTCGAAGCCCGCCGCGCGTGCCCACTCCAGCGCCCGAGCCACGTTGGCGGGGTCATGGGTGCGGCCGAGCGCGGCCAGCACGTGCGGGCGCATCGACTGCACGCCGAAGGACAGGCGGGTCACGCCGCCGGCCCGATAGGCGCGGAGCTTGGCCACGTCGACCGAGTCGGGGTTGCACTCAACGGTCACCTCGGCGTCGGGCGCGCGGCGAACGGCGTCGAGGATCCGCAGGAGGTCGCTCGCGGGCAGCAGCGAGGGAGTGCCGCCGCCGAAGAACACGCTGGTCGCCGCGGGTGGCCCGGCACCGCGCGCATCGCCAGCACTGCCACCCAGCCGCGCACCGATGTCGACCACGCACGCGTCCACGTAGTCGTCCACGAGATGGGCCCGGTCGGTCCAGGTCGCGAAGTCGCAGTAGTCGCAGCGGCTCGCGCAGAACGGCACGTGGACGTAGACGCCGAACATCACTCCTCCAGGCGGAGCGCCGCCACGAAGGCCTCCTGGGGCACCTCGACGCGCCCGATCTGCTTCATCCGCTTCTTGCCCTCCTTCTGGCGCTCGAGGAGCTTGCGCTTGCGGCTGATGTCGCCTCCGTAGCACTTGGCGAGAACGTCCTTGCGCCGCGCCTTGACCGTCTCGCGTGCGAGGATCTTGCCGCCGATCGCCGCC
>CAZCYE010000109.1:0-4032 GCA_964502775.1 uncultured Bifidobacteriaceae bacterium
CGGGCCCAGCAGACCGCGTCGGCGACGACGCGCGCCTCGGTGAGCGCGGTGGCCACGTCTCGTCCGCCTCGCCCGAGGAGCTGCACACGACTCAACCGAGTGGGCGTGTCCTTCGACTTGTAGCGCAGGAAGCGGTACGAACCCAGGATGAAGCCCTCCGCGAGCGCCCCCGCCAGGTGCGCGCGGTCGGCGCCGGTGGGCGCGGCGTCGAGGAGTGTCGTCGCGATGCTCTGGACCTTCGTGGCCCGCCGGGCTGCGCCCGCGGCGGCGTGGCGGAGCACGTGGGCATCGATCCGGTCCCGGGGGCCGAGACCCACGAGCAGGCTCGCCGAGGCCGCGACCCCGTCGGTCCCCGGTAGGGCCAGGGTCTCCCCCCGTTCGCCCTTGAAGCCGGCATCCTCCATGAAGGTGTGCAGGCGCGTCCCGAACGCGGCGTCGAGCGCCTCGGCGCCTGGGCCGAGCACCCTCGACGCGAAGACGGGCACCACGAGCAGATCCGCGGGCGCGGCCGCGGCCGTGCGGTCGACGACGGTGAAGGTGATGCTCACGACGTCGAGCGCTCGGCCACGAGGAACACCGACTGACCGAACGATGCCGGCTGGCGACGATCGAGCTGGCGCAACATGGGCACGAAGAGGCGGTCGATGATCCGGATGTGACTCGGCGTGGGCCGCTGGCCGAGCTGACGGGCGACGAGCCACCAGCCGATGCCGCCAAGCGGGTTCACATAGCGCGCCTCGCGCACCGAGAGGCCGGCCTGATCGGCCAGCTCGACCAGCTGCGCGCGCCGATACCGGCGAAGGTGCCCGATGCGCCGGTCGAACTCGCTGTACAGCCCATCGAATGCGGGCGCGAACACGAGCAACCGTCCCCCGGGGCGCAGGGACGAAGCGATGGATCGGAGCGCGCCCAGGTCATCGGGAATGTGCTCCAGCACGTTGACGACGACCGCCGAGTCGTAGTGCTCTCCTCGCACGAAGGTCATCGCGTCGCCATGGACCACCTCGACGTTGGGACGGTGTCCCAGCTGCTCCTCCAGCACGTCGACACAGCCCTTGGACATGTCGAGCGCGGTGACGAAGCGATCCGCCATCAGTCTCCGAGTCAGGCTGCCGTGCCCGGCCCCAACCTCGAGCACCTCGGTGCCCAGATGCTGCTCGCACAGCGAGTAGATCCAGTCTGCATAGTTGGGTGCGTGCTCCAGCGAGTCGAGCGTGCTCGCGAGCTCGCTCTCGGCGGCGTGCGGGGGCTGGACCCGCGCCTTGAGCGCCGCGGTACGGTCGCCACGACCCCGCGGTGATCGTGAATAGTGGATGATGCTGTACATCGCGCGGACACCGTCGCGCCAGGTGATCTTCTTGCCCTCTTCGTAGGTCCGGCCCGAATACGAGATCCCCACCTCGTAGACGCGCCAGCCCTTCCGCGTGACCTTGGCCGTGATCTCGGGCTCGAAGCCGAAGCGGTCCTCCTCGATCTCCACGCTCTGGATCAGCTCGCGCCGGAACGCCTTGTAGCACGTCTCCATGTCGGTCAAGTTGAGGTTCGTCAACATGTTGGAGGCCATGGTGAGGATCTTGTTGCCCACGGAGTGCCAGTAGTAGAGGACCCGGTGGGCCCGGCCACCGAGGAAACGGGAGCCGAACACCACATCAGCCTTCCCGTCGAGCAGCGGCTGGAGCACGTGGGTGTAGTCGGCGGGGTCGTACTCGAGGTCGGCGTCCTGCACGATCACGAAGTCCGCCGTGGCCTCTTTGAAGCCCCGGCGCAGGGCAGCCCCCTTGCCGAGGTTGACCGGCTGCTCGAGCAGACGGCACCGCGGGTCGTCGATACCCCGAATGATGTCCCGCGTGCCGTCGGTGGATCCGTCGTCGACGACGATGAGCTCGGCCACGTATGGCGACGCGAGAACCTGCGCGATCGCGGTCGCCACCGTGCTCGACTCGTTGAAACACGGCATGACGACCGAGAGACAGCGGCGGACTGGCTCCGACATGTTCGAACAACGTAGCCGGTGGCTCAACAACCCCAAGAACGACAACACACGACTCGCTCTCCTATCATCGAGCGCTCGGAGGACGACGAGTCGGAGCAACGATGAAGGGCCTCATCCTCGCCGGTGGTGCCGGAACGCGCCTCCGGCCCATCACCCACACGAGCGCGAAGCAGCTCGTGCCGGTCGCCAACAAGCCGATCCTCTTCTACGGACTCGAGGACATGGCCGCGGCGGGGATCACCGAGATCGGGATCATCGTCGGGGAGACGGCGGCGCACATCAGGGCCGCGGTGGGCACGGGTGCAGCCTGGGGCGTGAACGTCACCTACATCCTCCAGGACACCCCGCTCGGACTCGCCCACTGCGTCCTCGTCGCGGCGGAGTTCCTCGGCGACGACGAGTTCGTGATGTACCTGGGCGACAACATGCTCGAGAGTGGGCTCGCCGACTTCGTCGAGCGATTCGCATCGCTCCAGCACGCGGCGGATGCCACGGCCCCCGCCGCGCAGATCCTGCTGTCCCCGGTGGACGACCCACGACAGTTCGGCGTCGCGGAGATCAACGAGCGGGGCGAGGTGGTCAGGCTCGTCGAGAAGCCGGCCGATCCCCCATCGAACCTTGCCCTCGTGGGTGTCTATCTCTTCGACGCGAGGATCCATGAGGCCGTGCGCGCGATCTCGCCGTCGGCGCGAGGTGAGCTCGAGATCACCGACGCCATCCAATGGCTCATCGACCGCGGGCACCGCGTCGTGCACGAGGTGCTCAGCGGCTGGTGGCTCGACACGGGCAAGAAGGACACCCTGCTCGAGAGCAACCGACGCAGCCTGGACCGGCTCGAGCCGGCGAACCATGGGTCGATCGACGAGGATTCGACGATCGAAGGTCGCGTCGTCATCGAGAAGGACGCCCGGATCATCCGATCGCGCGTCACCGGCCCCGCGATCATCGGGGAGCACACCACGATCACCGACTGCACCGTCGGGTCGTACACGTCGATCGCCGCCGACTGCGCCCTCGAGGATTGCGACATCGACCATTCCGTGATCCTGGAGCGGAGCCGTCTCACGGGCGTCCGCGGCCTGACCGATTCGCTCGTCGGCCGGGATGTCGAGGTCAGCGCGGCCGGCGACCGGCAAACCCTGCGGGTGATGCTCGGCGATCATTCGAGCGTCGGGCTGGAGTAGACCTCGCCCATGGCCAGCCCCACCATCACCGATTCCGACGTCATCGCGCGCGTCGGCATCGCCCAGCCCGTGGTGCACTCCGACGAGCGCGGCCTCTTCGTCGAGACGTTTCGGGAGGAGTGGTTCCAACCTCCATGGCGCATGATCCAGGCCAATCGGGCCGACCGCGGCCGGGGCAGCATCGTCGGGCTCCACTACCACCTGCACCAAGCCGACTTCTGGTACGTCCCGTTCGGCTCCGCCCGGGTGGTGCTCCACGATCTGCGCGCCGGGTCACCGACCGACGGCGCCACCCTCACCATCGATCTGGGCACAAGACCCGACGGCACCCATGACCACCGCGGGGTGCTCATTCCACCGGGTGTGGCTCACGGCTTCGCCGCGCTCACCGACATGACGATCACGTACCTCGTCAGCGGGTACTACGACCCCTCTGACGAGCTCGGCGTCGCCTGGGACGATCCGGAGATCGGGGCCGCGTGGGGCGTCGAGGATCCGGTCCTCTCGGCCCGCGACCAGGCGAACCCATCCCGGGCCGAGCTGGCACCGGAGCTTCGCCCGCGATGGCAATGACGGCCGAGTGACGATGCGCCTCCTGGTCACCGGCGGGGCCGGATTCATCGGATCGAACTACGTGCGATGGTTGCTCGAGCACTCCGACGACCACGTCACGGTCTTCGACGCCCTCACCTATGCGGGCAACCTCGAGAACCTCCGGGGCCTCGACGAGGATCCGCGCTTCACGTTCGTCAAGGGCGACATCTGCAACCCCGACGAGGTGATCGACACGATGCCCGGCCACGATGCCGTCGTGCACTTCGCGGCCGAGAGCCACGTCGACCGTTCCATCGTGAA
>CAZCYE010000110.1:0-4012 GCA_964502775.1 uncultured Bifidobacteriaceae bacterium
ACGACGAAGATCAGGTTGTCGAGCTGCTCCCGGGCCGCCAGCGACAGCCCGGCCGTCGACTCGGGCTCGTCGATCTCGCCGTCGCCGAGGAAGCACCACACCTTGGCGCCGCTGGTGTCGGCGATCTCCTGGGCCAGCAGGTAGCGGTTGAAGCGGGCCTGGTACACCGCGTTGAGCGGCCCGAGGCCCATGGACACCGTGGGGTACTCCCAGAAGTCGGGGAGGCGTCGGGGATGCGGATACGACGGCAGTCCCCCGCCGAACACCTCACGCCGGAACCGGTCGAGGTGCTCCTCGGTGAGACGGCCCTCGAGGAACGCCCGGGAGTACACGCCGGGCGCGGCGTGACCCTGCACGAACACCTGGTCACCGAAGCGCCCGTCGCGCTTGCCCCGGAAGAAGTGGTTGAAGCCCACGTCGTAGAGCGCGGCCGCGGACGCGAACGTGGAGAGGTGCCCGCCGAGGCCGTCGAAGCGGTGGTTGGCACGATCGACCATGGCCATCGCGTTCCAGCGGATCGCGGCCCGGATGCGCTTCTCGAGCGCCTCGTCACCGGGGAACCACGGCTCGTGCTCAGGCGGGATCGTGTTGATGTAGTCGGTGCTGACCATGGCCGGCACGCCCACGGCCTGCTCCCGGGCGCGTTCCATGAGCCGGGCCAGTACGTAGCGGGCTCGCGACCGGCCCCGGCCGTCGATGACCGCGTCGAGCGAATCGAGCCACTCCTGGGTCTCGCCCGGGTCGGTGTCGGGAAGCTGGTGGACGAAGCCGTCGAGGAACACCGCTCACCAGGCTACGCCGCCCGCACGGGCCAGGCCCGAGCGAGCGCTCGCCCGGTCGCGACCGGCTCCCGGGGCCGGGTGCGGGATCGAAGTGCTCCAACGTCGGTGTGCTTGGATGGCCCGATGGGCAACGGCCTCCGCCCTACACCGCTCGCCATCCGCGTGGCCGGGCTCGTCAAGCGCTTCGGCGACGTCGTCGCGCTCGACGGCATCGATCTGGCCGTTGAGCCCGGGACCGTCCTCGGCGTCCTCGGGCCCAACGGCGCCGGCAAGACCACCGCGGTGCGCGTGCTCACGACCGTGCTGCGCGCCGACGCGGGGGAAGCCGAGGTCCTGGGCATCGACGTGGGCCGTGACCCCGACGCCGTGCGCGCTCGGATCGGCCTCGCCGGGCAGTTCGCCGCCGTGGACCCCAACCTCACCGGGCGCGAGAACCTGCGCCTCATCGCTCGGCTCACCCACCTCCGACCCGACCGGACCACCGGCCGGGTCGCCGAGCTCCTCGAGCAGTTCGGTCTCGTCGACGCGGCCGACCGGCAGGTCAAGACCTACTCGGGCGGGATGCGTCGCCGCCTCGACCTCGCCGAGGCGCTCGTGCACCGGCCGCCCGTGCTCTTCCTCGACGAGCCCACCACCGGGCTCGACCCCCAGGGCCGACAGGACCTGTGGGGGGTGATCGAGGGGCTCGCGGCCGAGGGCACGACGGTGCTGCTCACCACCCAGTACCTCGAGGAGGCCGACCGCCTCGCCGACACCATCGTGGTCATCGACCACGGGCGGGTGATCGCCGAGGGCAGCCCCGCGCAGCTCAAGGCCCGCCTCGGCGCCACCGTCATCGAGCTGGGGTTTGCCGACGAACCGACCGCCGATCGAGCCGCCGCGGTGCTGGTGCCGTTCGGTGTGCGGGCACCCGAGCGGCGGGGCCTGGTCGTGACCATGGAGGTGACGGATGGGCCGCGCGCCCTCGTGGCCGCGCTGCGCGCGCTCGACGGCGACGGCCTCGACACCGAGTCCGTCGCGGTGCGCGAGCCGAGCCTCGACGACGTGTTCCTCTCCCTCACCGGCCGCTCGGTCGAGGCCGACGCCTCGGACGTGACGCGCTCGGCCGGTGCCCCATGAGCGCCGCCACCTACCCCGTCGACATCAGCGCCGACATCCGGCCCCGGCGGGTCGTGCTCGACACCGTCAGCGACACCTTGGCCGTGACCGGTCGCAACCTCCGCACCTACATGCGCACCCCGCAGCTGGTCGTCTTCTCGACGATTCAGCCCGTGATCTTCGTGCTCCTGTTCCGGTACATCTTCGGTGGGGCGATCCCGGTGCCCGGCGTTCGCTACGTCGACTTCCTGATGCCCGGCATCTTCGCCCAGACCGTGGTATTCGGCGCCATCGGCACGGCGATCGGCTTGTCCGTCGACATGCAATCCGGGCTGATGGAGCGGTTCCGGTCACTGCCCATCGCCCGATCGGCCGTGCTCACCGGCCGCACCATCGCCGATCTGCTGCGCAACGTGTTCGTGGTGGTGCTCATGTGCACGGTTGGGTATGCGGTCGATTGGCGACCGCAGGGCGGCCTCGGCAACCTCGTGGGTGCGGTGGCCTTGATGCTGGCATTCGGTTACGCGATGTCGTGGGTCTTCGCGATCATCGGGCTCGCGGTCGCCGAACCCGAAGCCGCCCAGGCCGCCGCGTTCCCCGTGCTGGTGCCCCTCGTGTTCGCCTCGTCGGCCTTCGTGCCCATCGACACCATGCCCAGCTGGCTCCAGGGTTGGGCCGAGCACCAGCCCGTCTCCGTGGTCATCGACGCGGTACGGGGCCTGACCCTCGAGGGATCCAGCGCATCCCAAGTGCTCACCGCGCTCGCCTGGTGCGTCGGCATCATCGCCGTCGCCGCGCCGATCGCCGTGCGCAAGTACCGCCGGGCCGTCTGAGACCTGGGGAGTCGCAGGGCCGTCGGCCCCAATGGCAGGCGGGAGTGGTCGAGTCTGGTAGAGTGATCGAAGTTCGCAGTGCCGCGCAGGCCGTAATGCCGCGCCGGCGACGCGATCACCGCAACGGGCAGTGCCGCTTCTCGCGCATGACTCCGGACGTGACGGACTCGCCGTCGCCTCGGGCCAGCGCTCCGGGGATCGATCTCTCGCCCCTGTGAGTCCTGACCCACCGCGAACTCGCGGTCACAATCTGGAGACCTACCCAATCATGCAATCCTTTGCCGATCTCGGCACCCCATCCGATCTCGTCGCGACGCTTCACGCTCGCGGCATCGACTCCCCCTTTCCCATTCAGGCCTTGACCGTGGGCGATGGCTGCGCCGGACGTGACGTCGCCGCGCAGGCGCCCACCGGGTCCGGCAAGACCATCGCGTTCGGCATCGCACTCGTGACGCGGGTCGGCGCCGGACGGCCCGGCCACCCGAGTGGCCTCGTCCTCGTGCCCACCCGCGAGCTCGCCGCCCAGGTGTGCGACGAGCTCCGGTGGCTCGGCGCGGGTCGCCAGCTCCGCGTCGCCACCATCTACGGCGGTGTGGGCTTCGAGCCCCAGCGCAAGGCGCTCCGGCGGGGCGTCGACGTGGTCGTGGCGTGCCCCGGGCGCCTCAAGGACCTCATCGACCGCGGCGACGTGAAGCTCAACGAGGTGGAGATCGTCGTCGTCGACGAGGCCGATCGCATGGCCGACATGGGGTTCCTCCCCGCGGTGCGGGCCCTGCTCGACAAGACCCCGACCTCCCGACAGACCCTGCTGTTCTCCGCCACGCTCGACGGCGCCGTGACCGACCTCTGGCGTCGCTACCAGCGCGATCCGGTACGGCACGCGGTCGCGGCCGAGCGGGACGAAGCCTCGCTCACCACCCACCTCTTCTGGGAGGCATCGCGCAACGACCGGGCGCAGCTCTGCGCCGACGTGGTCGCCGCGGCCGGACCCACGATCGTGTTCTGTCGCACCAAGCGCGGCACGGATTCAGTTGCCCGCAAGCTCACCGGCCTGGGCGTGAGCACGGCGGCGATCCACGGCAACCGGTCACAAGGCCAGCGCCAGCAGGCGCTGCGCTCGTTCGCCGAAGGCCGGGTCGAGGCGCTGATCGCGACCGACGTGGCGGCGCGGGGGATCCACGTGGACGACGTGAAGTGCATCGTGCACTGGGACCCGCCCACCGACATGACCGACTACACGCACCGATCGGGCCGGACCGCCCGCGCCGGCGCGGCCGGCACCGTGGTCTCACTCGTGAC
>CAZCYE010000111.1:0-3888 GCA_964502775.1 uncultured Bifidobacteriaceae bacterium
GGCGGGGCCAAGCCCTGGCGCCAGAAGGGCACCGGCCGCGCCCGCCAGGGCTCCATCCGCGCGCCCCAGTGGCGCGGCGGCGGGATCGCGCACGGCCCCAAGCCCCGCGACTACTCCCAGCGCACGCCCAAGAAGATGGTCCGCCTCGCGTTGCGCTCGGCGCTGTCGGACCGGGCGTCCGAGCAGCGGGTGAAGGTGGTGGACACCTGGGGCATCACCGAACCTCGCACCAAGCAGGCGGTGCAGGTGCTGTCCGAGCTCGGATTGCGGGATGCCGGACACCGCCCGCCGCGGGTGCTCCTCGTGCTCGAGCGCACCGAGGTCGCCGTCTGGAAGTCGTTCCGCAACCTCGGTGAGCGCGTCCACATCGTGCTGCCGAGCGAGCTCAACGTCTACGACGTGCTGTTGAGCGACTGGGTGGTATTCAGCACCGAGACCCTCGCGGCCACGGTGCACCGGCTCTCCGGGGCGGAGCCACTGGAGGCGGAAGCATGAGCGGCCGGGATCCCCGCACCGTGATCATCCAGCCGGTCGTGTCGGAGAAGTCGTACTCCCAGTACGACAAGAACATCTACACCTTCGTGGTTGCCCGCGACGCCAACAAGACCGAGATCAAGCAAGCGATCGAGTCGATCTTCCGAGTGAAGGTGACCAACGTCAACACGCTCAACCGTCCCGGCAAGCGGAAGCGCAACCGCCGTACCGGTGGCTGGGGTAACCGCGCCGGCCACAAGCGCGCCATCGTGTCGCTCATCGAGGGCGACCGCATCGAGATCTTCGGGAGCTGACGATGGCCATCCGCAAGCGCAAGCCCACGAGCGCCGGCCGGCGCTTCCAGACCGTGTCCGACTTCGGCGAGATCACGCGCACCGAGCCCGAGCGCTCGCTCACGCGGCCCAAGGCCCGCACCGGCGGTCGCAACTCGTATGGGCGGATGACGGCTCGCCACCGTGGTGGCGGTCACAAGCAGAAGTACCGCGTCATCGACTTCCGACGCGACAAGGACGGCGTGCCCGCTCGGGTCGCCGCCATCGAGTACGACCCGAACCGCAACGCACGCATCGCCTTGTTGCACTATCGCGACGGCGAGAAGCGCTACATCATCGCCCCCGCTCAAGTGGAGGTGGGCGACATGCTCCAGAGCGGACACGGCGCCGAGATCCGTCCCGGCAACGCCCTGCCGCTGCGCTACATCCCGGTAGGGACCACGGTGCACAACGTGGAGCTCAAGCCCGGTGCGGGCGCCAAGTTGGGTCGCGGGGCAGGGACGGCGATCCAGCTCGTGGCCAAGGAGGGGCAGACGGCCACGCTGCGCCTGCCGTCCACGGAGATGCGCCGGGTGCCCATAGAGTGCCGGGCGACCGTGGGATCGGTGGGCAACGCCGAGGCGTCACTGGTCAAGATCGGCAAGGCCGGTCGCAACCGCTGGAAGGGCAAGCGCCCCCACACGCGAGGTGTGGCGATGAACCCGGTCGACCACCCGCTCGGCGGTGGCGAGGGCAAGAGCTCCGGTGGGCGCCACCCCGTGTCGCCGTGGGGCAAGCCCGAGGGCCGCACCCGCAAGAAGGGCAAGAAGTCCGACCCCCAGATCGTGCGCCGTCGCCGCAGCCGCGGCGTCCGCCGCTAGCCACCGAGATCCGAAAGGAGTTTGGACCAACGTGCCGCGCAGCCTGAAGAAGGGACCGTTCGTCGACGACCACCTGGCCAAGAAGGTGGAGGCGATGAACGCGTCCGGCGACCGCAAGGTCATCAAGACCTGGTCCCGTCGCTCGACCATCACCCCCGACATGGTGGGGCACACGATCGCGGTGCACGACGGTCGCAAGCATGTGCCCGTGTACATCAGCGAGGCCATGGTCGGTCACAAGCTCGGCGAGTTCGCGCCCACGCGGACCTTCCGCTTCCATGCCGGCCAGGAACGAAGCGCGAGGAGCCGGTAGCGATGCCCTCCACCACCGCCCGCCTCCGTTATCTGCGCGTCTCACCGCCGAAGGTGCGCCAGGTGCTCGCCTTGATCCACGGCCAGGACGTGCTCACGGCGCGCGACACGCTGCGGCTCTCGGAGCGCGGGGTGGCGCGCGAGGTGGGCAAGCTTCTCGACTCCGCGGTCGGCAATGCGGGCCACAACGACCACGTCCCCGAGGACGAGCTGTTCGTGGCTCGCGCGTTCGCCGACGAGGGCCCCACCGCCAAGCGCTGGCGCCCCCGGGCCCGCGGCCGCGGGGTGCGGATCCGCAAGCGCACCAGTCATGTCACCATCGTCGTCGAGCGCTTCGACGAGCCCGAGTTGGCGCGCCGGCGCGGTTCGGAGGCGTCCACCGGGCCTGGGCGTGGCCGGCGGGTTCGACGCTCCCAAGCCGCCGCCGCCACCGGCGATCACGGCGGTCACGACCACGACCACGCCGACCACGGCGCGGAGGATGCGGCCGACGGGTCCGAGGGCGCACCGTCACGGGGTGCGACGCGAGGGGCCAGGAAGGGCACCCGGCGCTCGACGGCGACGAAGGCCGTGAAGAAGCCGGCGTCCAAGGCCGCCGGCGGTGCGAGGGCCACCAAGAAGGCCACCACCAAGAAGGCCACCACCAAGAAGGCGGCGACGAAGAAGGCGGTCACCAAGAAGGCGCCCAAGAAGCCGGCGCGTCCGGCATCGCGCCGATCGAAGGCCGAGGAAGAGGACTGATGGGTCAGAAGGTCAACCCGTACGGGTTCCGGCTCGGGATCACCACCGATTGGAAGTCCCGGTGGTTCGCCGATCACGCCGAGTACACCGAGAGCCTGATCGAGGACTGGCGGATCCGCGACTACTTGCGGCGCCAGCTCGAGCGGGCGGCAGTGAGTCGCGTGGAGATCGAGCGCACCCGTGACCGGCTCCGCATCGACGTGTACACGGCACGACCCGGGATCGTGATCGGGCGCCGCGGTGCTGAAGCCGATCGCCTCCGCGCTGGTCTGCTGAAGATCACCGGCAACCCGCGGGTGCACTTCAACATCCAGGAGATCAAGCAGCCCGAGCTCGATGCGACCCTGATTGCCCAGGGCGTCGCCGACCAGCTCACGGGCCGTGTCTCGTTCCGGCGTGCGATGAAGCGCGCGGTGCAGACCGCCATGAAGGCGGGCGCGCAGGGGATCCGCGTGCAATGTGGAGGCCGCCTGGGCGGCGCCGAGATGTCCCGCAAGGAGTGGTACCGCGAGGGCCGCGTCCCGTTGCACACGCTGCGAGCCGACATCGACTACGGCCAGGCTGAGGCCCGCACCACCTTTGGGCGGATCGGCGTGAAGGTGTGGATCTACAAGGGAGAGATCCTCCCGTACCGGGCCGCGACCGAGGACAAGATCTCCCGCGAGGCCGCGATGGCCGTCGGCGAGACCGCGGGCGAGGGTTCGCCGCGGCGCCGGGTCGTGAGCGCGGGCGGTGGGCGCCGGCGCACCGAGACCGTCGAGGTGCCCGTGGATGGGGCGCCCGAGGAGGTTCCCGAGGAGGCCACGCCGCTGGTGAAGGAGGCCGACCCCGAGCTCGAGCGGTTGCTCGCCGAGGAAGAGGAGATCGAGCGCCGCACCCGTCAGCACCACGAGACGCCCAAGTTCCACGGGGACGAGGACTGATCCTGTGTTGATGCCCAAGAAGGTCCGGCACCGCAAGGTGCAGCGGGGTCGCCGCAAGGGCACGGCCAAGGGTGGCACGCGCGTGCACTTCGGGGACTACGGGATCCAGGCGCTCGAGGCCGGCTGGATCACGGCCCGCCAGATCGAGGCCGCCCGGATCGCGATGACCCGCCACATCCGCCGTGGTGGCAAGGTGTGGATCAACGTCTTCCCCGACAAGCCGGTGACCCAGAAGCCGGCCGAGACCCGCATGGGCTCGGGCAAGGGCAACCCCGAGCACTGGGT
>CAZCYE010000112.1:0-3881 GCA_964502775.1 uncultured Bifidobacteriaceae bacterium
CACACCTCGCACGGCACGTACACGTCGGGCAGGAAGTGCATCTCGATCGTGATGGTGCCGTCCCCCGCGCAGGCCTCGCAGCGCCCGCCCTTGACGTTGAACGAGAAGCGCCCCGGCAGGTAGCCACGCACCTTGGACTCCGGTGTCGCCGCGAACAGGGTCCGGATCTTGTCGAACATTCCCGTATACGTGGCGGGGTTCGAGCGGGGCGTGCGTCCGATCGGCGACTGGTCGATGTTGATCACCTTGTCGAGCAGCTCGGCGCCTTCGATCGTCTTGTAGCGCCCGGGGACCGTGCGCGATCCGTAGATCCTCTGCGCCAATGCGTGGAACAGCACATCGTTGACCAGCGTCGACTTGCCACTGCCGCTCACACCCGTGATCGCCACGAAGCAGCCCAGCGGGAAGCCCACGTCAATTCCCTGGAGGTTGTGCTCGCGCGCCTCGCGTACCACCAGCCATGCATCCCCGGGGGGTCGGCGCCGCTCGGGCACGGCGATCGACTGCGCGCCCGAGAGGTAGCGCCCCGTCACCGATCGCGGCTCGGCGAGGATCGCATCGAGGGACCCCGACGCGACGATCTCTCCCCCGTGCTCCCCCGCGCCCGGCCCGATGTCGACCACGTGGTCGGCGACGCGGATCGTCTCCTCGTCGTGCTCGACCACGATCACCGTGTTGCCGAGGTCTCGCAGTCGCAGCAGCGTGTCGATCAGTCGCTGGTTGTCGCGTTGATGAAGGCCGACCGAGGGCTCGTCGAGGACGTACAGCACCCCCACCAGCCCGGAGCCGATCTGGGATGCCAGCCGGATCCGTTGCGCCTCGCCGCCGGCCAGCGAGGCCGAGGGGCGGTTCAGGCTCAGGTAGTCGAGACCCACGTCGAGCAGGAACCGCAACCGCTCGTTCACCTCCTTGAGCACCCGCTCGGCGATGAGCCGGTCACGCTCGGAGAGCTCGAGACCGGAGAGGAACGCTGCCGCCTTGGCGATGGACAGGTCACAGAGCTCGAAGATGCTCATCCCGCCCACCGTGACCGCGAGCGACGACGGCCGCAGGCGCGCCCCGTTGCACGCCGGGCAGGGCACCTCGCGCATGTACCCCTCGATCTGCTCGCGCGCCCGGTCGGTCTCGGACTCGTCGTGGCGACGCTCGAGCCACGGGATCACCCCCTCGAAGGGCGTGTGGTACGAGCGGCGCCGGCCGTACCGGTTGCGGTACTCGACGTGGACTTCACGCGACCCGGTTCCGTTGAGGACCGCTTGGCGATCGCGCTTGCGGAGGCGCTTCCAGGGCGTGTTCACGTCGAAGCCGTACTCGTCGGCGACGCCCTCCAGCACCCGGTCGAAGTACCGACTGCGGTAGCCCGCCCACGGCGCGATCGCTCCCTCGGCCAGGCTCAGGTCGTCGTCGGGCACCAGCAGCTCGGGGTCGACCTCGAAGCGCGTGCCCAGGCCGTCGCAGCGCTCACAGGCGCCGTAGGGCGTGTTGAAGGAGAAGTTGCGGGGGGCGAGCTCGTCGAAGGACACACCGCAGTGGCTGCACGCAAGGTGCTCCGAGAACGTGAGCGTCTCGGTCGACCCCACCTCCACCTCGGCGACGCCGTCGGCTAGGCGCAGTGCGGTCTCGAGCGAATCGGTGAGGCGCCGCTCGATCCCCGCACGGCGTACGAGGCGGTCCACCACCACCTCGATCGTGTGTTGCTCGTAGCGGGCCAACCGTTCGTCGGTGTCGGCGGCACCGCCCAGCTCGTGCAGCTCGCCGTCGATTCGCGCGCGGACGAAGCCCTGGGAGGCCAGCTCGCGCAGCAGACCCTCGTACTGGCCCTTGCGGCCCCGCACCACCGGAGCGAGCACCTCGAACCGGGTGCCCTCGGGCAGCTCGAGCACCCGATCCACGATCTGCTGGGGCGTCTGGCGCGTGATCAACCGGCCACAGGTCGGGCAGTGCGGGACTCCGATGCGGGCGTACAGGAGACGGAGGTAGTCGTAGACCTCGGTGATCGTGCCGACAGTGGACCGCGGGTTGCGCGATGCCGACCTCTGATCGATGGAGATCGCCGGTGACAAGCCCTCGATGAAGTCGACGTCGGGCTTGTCCATCTGTCCCAGGAACTGCCGGGCGTACGCCGACAGCGACTCGACGTACCGGCGTTGCCCCTCGGCGTAGATCGTGTCGAACGCCAGCGACGACTTACCCGACCCCGAGATCCCGGTGAACACGATGAGCTCGTCGCGGGGCAGGACGAGATCGAGATCCTTGAGGTTGTGCTCGCGGGCGCCTCGAATGGTGATGACCGGCGCGTCCAACTCGGGCACGCGCCCAGGGTACCGTCCGTGCCCCCTCGTCCCGCACCGACATCGTCGAGACGATTGGACGACCGCGCCGCGGTCGGTGCGCAACGCGCCCAACTCGGTCGTCGGCCCGATGACCCGGCCTAGGCTACGCACTCCCCCGGAGCCCAAATCGAGGCGGCCAGCCATCGTGCCCACGGACGAGCGACTGAGCCTCGTCTTCCCGATGTGGAACGAAGAGGAGCTCGCGTCCCACACGGTGGAGCGGGCGCAGCACACCGGCGAAGCGCTCGTGGCCGCAGCGACGATCGCGTCGTTCGAGATCGTGCTGGTCGACGACGGCTCCACCGATGCCACCCCGCGCCTCGTCGACGAAGCCGCAGCCGGCGACCCCCGCGTCACGGTGGTGCACCACGAGCGGAACCGGGGCCTCGGCGCAGCCGTTCGCAGCGGCTTCGACGCGGCGACGGGCAGCCTGGTGCTCTACACCGATTCCGACCTGCCGGTGGACCTCGATCAGGTCAGCACGCTGATCGATCTCCTGCGCTCGGACGGCGCCGACCTCCTGAGCGCCTACCGGCTCAACCGCGGGGACCGGCGGCGGGGGGCCTACTCCGCCGTGTACAACCTGCTCGTGCGGATCGTGCTCGGCTTGCACGTCCGCGACGTGAACTTCGCCTGCAAGCTCGTCACCCGACGCGTCCTCGACGCGATGCAGCTCCGGAGCGAGGGGTCGTTCATCGACGCCGAGCTGCTCGCCCGCGCGAGCCGTCTCGGCTTCGTGATCATCCAGACGCCACTCGAGTACTTCCCGCGCACGCGGGGCACGTCCACGCTCTCGTCCGCACGCACGATCCGGGGGATCCTGGCCGAGATGGCCCGCTACACGCCCCAGATCCGCCGGCTGCGCCCGCGCGCCCCACACTGACCCCCGCGGCTCAGCCGGCCGCGCGCAGCTCTCGCTTCAACTCGGTGATCTCGTCGCGGAGGCGCGCCGCCTCCTCGAAGCGCAGCTCCTTGGCCGCCTCGTGCATCTCCTCCTGGAGGGTCTGGATGAGTCGGCCCAGCTCCTCGGGGCCCACGCCGGCGAGGTCGAACACCGCCGATCGGGCCTGACGACCCCGGCCCCGACGACCCCTCGACCGAGGCTCGTCGTCGCCTCCGTCACGGGCGCGCACCATCTCGAGGATGTCGGTGACCTTCTTGCGCACCGTCTGAGGATCGATCCCGTGCGCGGTGTTGTACTCGAGCTGGAGCTTGCGGCGGCGGTTCGTCTCCGAGATCGCATGCCGCATCGAGTCCGTGACCTGGTCGGCGTACATGAGCACCTGGCCATCCACGTTGCGCGCGGCCCTCCCGATCATCTGGATGAGCGACGTCTGGGATCGCAGGAACCCTTCCTTGTCGGCATCGAGGATCGCCACCAGCGACACCTCGGGAAGATCCAGACCCTCGCGCAGCAGGTTGATCCCCACGAGCACGTCGAACTCACCGAGCCGGAGCGCCCGCAGGATCTCCACCCGCTCGAGTGTGTCGACCTCGCTGTGGAGGTAGCGCACTCGCACGTCGAGCTCGAGCAGGTAGTCGGTGAGG
>CAZCYE010000113.1:0-3877 GCA_964502775.1 uncultured Bifidobacteriaceae bacterium
CCGCCGTGGACGCGGTGAACCTCATCATCGATCAGGGCGTCGACGCGGCCATGAATCGCTACAACACCCGGGCGTCCTGACGCGTCATGGCGCGGGGCGCAGCGCCGTGGACGCTGGTGGTCGGGGCGTCATGCTAAGAGCGATGGACCGTCATCGCACTGCGATCCTCCTGGTGCTCTTGGCGTTCCTGGCTGGCGCCGGGAGTTGGGCGGTCCTAGGGAAAAGCCAAGACGAGCGGTACGGGTACTACACGCCCCTCGGCGGGCGTCCTTCGGACGACGTCGTGATCGACGTCGTGAACTTGTCGTATACGGCCCAGGAGTATCGGGCATCTGCCGGCCTCGTGAGGGTCACCCTCAGGTGCCGATGCACCGCAGCGCTCATGATCGATGAAGTCAGGGGTTTTCAACTCGTCACCGCCGGGGGTGGCGCTACTCGCACCGTGAAACTGCGCCCCGGCACCTACTGGATTGGCTCTCCGATCCCGGGGCACCGGGCCGCCGGGCAGGAAGCCGTCCTGGTGGTCGAAGACTCAAACTGAGCCACTACCCGGCAGCCCTTCACACCGGTGATACCGGTACCCTGGCTCCCACACCCCGGGGACGCGCTGCGTCCCCGGCGTTGTCGCGCGTTCGGCCCCGACCCAGGAACACACGCATGACCGATCCGCAACCCTCATCGGCGCCAACCCCACCGCTCGCCGCGCTGGCTGGCCTCCTCGCCGAGGAGCCCGCGGTGCGCGCGGTGATGGCGCGCGAGGCGGTGGTGAGCGTGCCTGACGCGGCCCGCCCGCTGTTCGTTGCCGCGCTCGCGGCCACGTCGACGCGGCGCCCGATCGTGGCCGTAGTGCCCACCGACGCCGAGGCGGACCGCCTCGTCAACGATCTCGCCGGCTTCATGGATCCGGCCGAGGTGGAGCAGTTCCCGGCCTGGGAGACCCTGCCCTTCGAGCGGGTCTCCCCGTCGCTCGAGACCATGGGTCGCCGGCTCCGGGTGATGTGGCGGCTCCACCACGGCCGCGCCCCAACGGTGCTCGTGGCCGCCGTACGCGCGCTGGTGCAGCGCCTCGGTCCGCACGTGGAGGAGACCGAGCCCGTGGTGGTGACGCCCGGGAGTCGCCTCGATCGCGACGCGTTCGTGGCCCGCCTCGTGGAGCTGGGCTACCGGCGCGAGTACCAGGTGGAGTCCCGCGGTGAGGTGGCGGTGCGCGGCTCGATCATCGACGTGTACCCGACCACCGCCGACCACCCGGTGCGCGTGGACCTCTGGGGCGACGAGGTGGAGCGCCTCGGGTCGTTCTCGGTGGCCGACCAGCGCTCCACGGGCGACGTGGCCGCGGTGGCGATCTTTCCCGCGCGCGAGCTGCTCCCCACCCCCGAGGTGCGCGCCCGCGCGCAGCGGCTCGTGAGCAGCGAGCCGTGGGGTGCCGAGCAGTGGGAGCGCCTCGCCGAGGGCCAGACCTTCGACGGCATGGAGTCGTGGCTCGGCTGGCTCACCGAGGACGAGCGCCTGCTCACCGACCTGTTGGGTGACGACGCCCTCGTGCTGTGCTGGGAGCCCCGCCGGATGCGTGACCGCGCGCACGACCTCGTGGAGGAGGAGACCGCGCTCGCGACCGCGCTGGCGCCGACCTGGGGTGCCGCCGGGCGCGCCGTGCCCCCGCTGTCACTGCCCTACGACCGGCTCTTGACCCACACCCGTGCTGGCGTCACCAACGTGCTCGCCGCGCCCGAGGGCCCGAGCACGGAGCACCTCAAGGCCACCGCCTTCGATCCCGTGGTGGGTGACGCCGAGGCGCTCGCGTCGCGTCTGCGGGTCCTCGCGGCCGACGGGTACCGCGTGGTCGTCGCGGCCGAGGGCGAGGGCTCCGCCGGTCGACTCGCCGAGGTGCTCGCGGCCGAGGGGGTGGAGACCACCCGTGACGCCATGGTCCCGGGCGTGGTCGGGGTGACGGTCGCGCCCCTGGAGCGGGGCGTGGTGGTGCCCGGCGCGCGTCTGGCGCTCGTGGCCGAGGCGGACCTCACCGGGCGGCGACGCGCGCATCGCGCCGCCCGCGGGTCCAAGAGCACGCGCCGGGGCGCCGACCTCTACGACGCGCTCAGCCCCGGTGACTACGTGGTGCACCAGACCCACGGTGTGGCCCGCTACGCCGGCATGGTGCAACGCGCGATCGGCGGGGTGGCGCGCGACTACCTCCTGCTCGAGTACCGGGGTGCCGACCGCCTCTACGTGCCCACCGACCAGGTGGGCGCGGTGCGGCGCTACACCGGTGGCGAGACGCCCACGCTGCACCGGATGGGCGGCGCCGACTTCGAGCGCGCCAAGGCCAAGGTGCGCGCCGCGACCCGGGAAGTCGCCCAGGAGCTCGTGGTGCTCTACCGCCGGCGCCTGGCCAGCCCCGGCCACGCCTTCGGACCCGACACGCCGTGGCAGCACGAGGTGGAGGACGCCTTCGAGTTCGAGGAGACCCCCGACCAGCTGCGCGCGATCAACGAGGTCAAGGCCGACATGGAGCGCCCGCTGCCGATGGACCGCCTCGTGAGCGGCGACGTGGGCTTCGGCAAGACCGAGGTGGCGGTGCGCGCCGCCTTCAAGGCGGCCCAGGACGGCATGCAGACCGCGGTGCTCGTGCCCACCACGCTGCTCGCCGATCAGCACGGCCAGACCTTCCGGGAGCGCTTCGCCGCCTACCCGGTGCGAGTGGGGGTGCTGTCACGGTTTCTCTCGGCCCGGGAGCAGGCCGAGGTGGTGGCCGGGATCGCCGCGGGCACCCTCGACGTGGTGATCGGCACGCACCGCTTGCTCTCCGACGACGTGGCGTTCAAGAACCTGGGCCTACTCGTGATCGACGAGGAGCAGCGCTTCGGCGTGATCCACAAGGAGAAGATCAAGGCGCTGCGCACCGGTGTGGACGTGCTCACGCTGTCGGCCACGCCGATCCCCCGCACGCTCGAGCTGTCGCTCACCGGCATCCGCGACCTCTCGATGGTGAACACCCCACCCGAGGATCGCCAGCCGATCCTCACCTACGTAGGGGAGTACGACGAGCGGGCCGTCACCGAGGCCATCCGGCGCGAGCTGCTGCGCGAGGGCCAGGTGTTCTTCGTGCACAACCAGGTGAAGGACATCGAGTTCGTGGCCGAGCACGTGCGCGACCTCGTGCCCGGCGCTCGGGTGGGCATCGCGCACGGCCAGATGGACGAGGGGCGCCTCGAGCGGGTGGTGCTCGACTTCTGGGAGCGCGCCTACGACGTGCTCGTGTGCACGACGATCGTGGAGAGCGGGCTCGACATCCCGACGGTGAACACCCTCGTGGTGGATCGGGCCGAGCGTCTCGGGCTGGCCCAGCTGTACCAGCTCCGGGGCCGGGTGGGCCGCCGCGGCCAGCGCGCCTACGCGTACCTGTTCCACCCTCCCGATCGGGTGCTGACCGAGGAGGCCTACGAGCGCCTCAAGACCATCGGCGAGTTCACCGACCTCGGCTCGGGGTTCAAGATCGCGATGCGTGACCTCGAGATCCGCGGCGCCGGCAACCTGCTCGGTGGGGAGCAGTCGGGCCACATCGCGGCGGTGGGCTTCGACCTGTACTGCCAGCTCGTCACCGAAGCCGTCGGTGAGCTCACGGGCGAGACGCCACCCGCGCCGGTGGAGGTGACGATCGACCTGCCCGTCGACGCGCACCTGCCGCGTGACTACGTGGCCCGTGACGACGTGCGCATGGAGGCCTACCGCCGCCTCGCCGCGGTGACCGCGCCTTCCGACGTGGACGACGTGCGCGCCGAGTGGGAGGACCGCTACGGGCCGCTGCCCGAGCCGGCCGCGGCGCTGATCGACGCGGCGCGCCTGCGGGCCGAGTGCGTGCGCCTCAGCCTGCGCA
>CAZCYE010000114.1:0-3818 GCA_964502775.1 uncultured Bifidobacteriaceae bacterium
ACCGCCATGGCCAACGCACCGCCGTCACGCAGCCACGCGCCGGTGCCCGCGTCGTCGGACGCCAGCCCGGCTGCCGCGCCCCCGAGCGCGAGCACGCCGAACACGCCGCGCAACAGCCAGCCGTACCCGGTGCCGAGCACGCGCCGCCGGGTGGTGATCCACAGGCCGAGCAGCCCGCCCGCGGCCCACTGGACCAGGACGGTCGCGAGGTCGAGTCGGGGCACGCGTCAGGTGACGATCGCGAGGTCGCGAGGCGCGTCGTTGCACCGCAGCGGCCCGGCGTCGGTGGCCACGACGATGTCCTCGAGGCGCAGCCCGAAGCGACCCGGGAAGTACAGCCCCGGCTCGACGCTGAACGCATGACCGGCGACGAGTGCGGTCTCGTTGCCCGCCACCACATAGGGATCCTCGTGGGCCTCGAGGCCGATCCCGTGCCCCGTGCGGTGGATGAACCACTCGGACAGACCCGCGTCGGCGAGCACGCCCCGGGCGGCGGCGTCCACCTCGGCGCACGGGGTCCCGACCGTGGCGGCACGAACGCCGGCCTCCTGGGCCTCGACGAGCGCGGCGTACGCCTCGAGGACCTCGGACCCCGGGCGCCCGACCACGAACATGCGCGTGATGTCGGAGCAGTAGTGGCGCATGCTGCCGCCGAAGTCGCAGAGCACCACATCGCCGTCTTCGATGACGCGCGCCCCGGGCTCGTGGTGGGGGCTCGCCGCGTTGGGCCCCGAGGCCACGATGGCGAAGTTCACGTGGTCGTGGCCCGCGTCGAGCATCCGGTCGGCGATGGCCCGGTGGACCTCGCGCTCGGTGCGCCCCGCGAACGGCTCGTCCCGTAAGGAGACGGCGATGTGGTCCACCACCTGCGCCGCGGCGCGCAGCGCCGCGATCTCGGCGTCGTCCTTCACCGCCCGGAGCGGACCGGTGACTGATGTGGCGCGGGTGAACCGCGCCTCGGGAAGCGCCGCCTGGAGCGCGAGCACGAAGCGGGCCCACGTGTGGTCGCTGACGGCGACCACACCCTGGCCCCCCGCGCCTCCGATCAGGGCCGCGACTTCCGCAATGGGGTCCTCGGTCTCGGTCCACGCGTCGAGGCGGAACACCGAGGGGCGCTCCAGCACCCGCGGCGCCTCGATCGCGGCCACCACGAGCACGGCCTCGGCGTTCCGAGGTACGACGAGCATCGTGAGGCGCTCGAGTGGCACCGCCTCGTAGCCGGTGAGGTACGTGAGGTCGGGTCCCGCGGCGCAACAGAGTGCGTCGACGCCGGACGCAGCCATGCGCTCGCGCACCCGGGCCATGCGGGTCTCGTAGCTCATGGCCGTGGCCGCGTGCGCTTCGCCGACGCGATCACACGCCGGCAGCGACGGACTCGGCGGCAGCGACGGACTCGGTTGGAGCGTCGAGCGCCTCGACGGCCTGGCTGGCGCGCCGCGCGTGGTAGCTGGAGCGCACGAGTGGGCCCGCCTCCACATGGGCGAAGCCCAGGCCCTCGGCGTACGCGCCCAGCGCCGCGAACTCCTGCGGTGCCCACCACCGCGCCACCGGGAGGTGCCGCGGTGACGGCTGGAGGTACTGGCCGAGCGTGAGGATGTCGACGCCCACCCCGCGCAGGTCGGCGATGGCGGCTCGCACCTCGTGCTCGGCCTCGCCCAGACCGAGGATGATGCCCGACTTGGTCACGAGCCCGGCGTCCTTGGCTCGGGCCAGCAGCGCGAGCGACCGGGCGTAGCCGGCCGACGGGCGCGCGGCGCGCTGGAGCCGGGCGACGGTCTCGAGGTTGTGGTTGAGCACGTCGGGGCGTGCGGCGAAGATCGTGGCGAGCGCGTCGGCGTCGCCCTTGCAGTCCGGGACGAGCACCTCGACCTTCGTGGCCGGAGTGCGGCGGCGGATGGCGCGGATCGTGGCCGCGAAGCCGGCCGCACCCCCGTCGGCGACGTCGTCGCGCGCCACGCTGGTGACGACCACGTGGGCGAGGTCGAGGTTCACCACCGCCTCGGCCACGCGCTCGGGCTCACCGGCGTCGAGCGGGAGGGGGCGGCGGGTGTCGACCAGGCAGAAGCCGCACGCCCGGGTGCAGCGGTCGCCGAGGATCATGAAGGTGGCGGTGCGATCGGCCCAGCACTCGAAGATGTTGGGGCAGCCCGCCTCCTCGCAGACCGTGTGCAGGCTCAGGTCACGCATGAGCCGCTTGGTCTGGGCGTAGCCGTCGCCCAGCTCGGCGCGCACGCGCATCCACGGAGGGCGCCGCCCGGCGTCGAGATCGGAGCGCACCCCCGCCTGCTCCAGGCGGCGGAGCAGCGCCACCGGTACCGACTCCGGCGAGGGCCGGGGAGCATCAGCATCGGTGACGGCCTCGAGCTCCACGGGATCGCACCCGAGCTCGGCGAGCTCGCCGAACTCGCCGGCGAAGCGCGCGCTCACGAGGTCCACCACGTGGCGCATCGACGGCGCGGCGCCCAACAAGCGCGCGATCGACGTGACGCCCTTGTCGGCGATGCCGCACGGCACGATGTGGCTGAACATCGCGAGGTCGGGATCAACGTTGAGAGCGAAGCCGTGGCGCGTGCGCCCGGCCGCCACCCTCACCCCGATGGCCGCCACCTTCTCGTCGCCCACCCAGACCCCGGTGAGGCGCTCCCGGCGCCCGGCCTCGATGCCCAGGTCGGCCAGCACGGCGATGAGCACCGACTCGAGGCGCCGCACGTAGGCGACCACGTCACGCAGGCCCGTCGGACCGCCGAGAAGGGTCACGATCGGGTAGCCGACGAGCTGGCCCGGACCGTGGTAGGTGACGTCGCCGCCACGGTCGGCCCGCACGAGCGTGGCCCCCACCTCCGCTGGTGGCACCAGCACGTGCTCGAGCCGAGCGCGGCTCCCGAGCGTGTACACGTGGCCGTGCTCGAGGAGGAGCAGGTAGTCGTCGGCGCTGCGCGCGTGCAACGCCCGCTGGAGCGTGTCGGCCTCGCCGTACTCGACCCGGCCGAGCCAGCGGACCCGCAACGTCACGCGAGCTCCGTGTTCCAGTCGCGGGTCTCGAGCACGTCCTTGATCGCGTTGAGGAACGCGGCCGCGTAGGCCCCGTCGAAGGCGCGGTGGTCCCAGGTGAGGGTGAGCAGCCCCACGTGACGCACCGCGATCACATCGGCGCCGTCGGCGCCGTTCACCACGACCGGACGCTTGCGCACGCCGTCGGTGGCCAGGATCGCCACCTGGGGCTGGTTGATGATCGCGAGCGTCTGGTAGGTGCCGAACGGCCCGGGGTTGGTGATCGTGAACGTGCCGCCCACCACCTCGTCGGGCAAGAGCTGCTTGGCCCGGGCGCGCACGGCGAGGTCGCGGATCTCACGCGCCAGGGGCCGGAGCCGCTTCTGGTCGGCGTTGCGCACCACCGGGGCCACCAGGCCCTGGAAGTCGAGGTCGACGGCGATGCAGAGGTGCACGTCACGATGGATCACCAGGTTGTCGCCGTCGACACTCGCGTTGGCATACGGGAAGTCGTCGATCGCGTCGGCGAAGGCGCGGGCGATGAACGGCAGGTACGTGAGCGAGAAGCCCTCGCGTGCGCGCCATTCGCCGCGCCGCTCGGCGCGGACGCGCTCGACGCGCTCGAAGTCGACCTCGACCGACGTGGAGGCGTGCGCGGCTGTCGCCTTGGAGCGGACCATGTGCTCGGCGGTGCGGCGGCGGATGTTCGTGAAGGCGACCACGTCGTCGCCCCGCGCCGGTGCGAACGGGGCGGGCGGGGCGGGAGATGCGCCGGGAGGCGGGCCGGGCTCCGGGCCGGGAGGCGGAAACGGCTCCGGACCGGGAGG
>CAZCYE010000115.1:0-3756 GCA_964502775.1 uncultured Bifidobacteriaceae bacterium
GGCCGGACGGCGCGCGACCGAGGCCGCGGCCGCGCTGTCGCGGGCCCGCACACTGGCCGCGCCCTCCCTGGCTCGTGCGCTGGAGGTGCACTTGCACGAGCTGGCGATGCCCGCCGCTCGGGCCGAGGTCGCGGTCGAGTCAACCGAGTCGGCCGACTCGGGCGCACGCGGTTCGCCCGGCTCATCCGGTGGGGAGCAAGGGAAAGAAGGGCCGGACACAGCAGCGCTGGCCGCCATGACCGAGGACGGCGTCGACACGGTGACGTTCCTGCTCGCGCCCAACCCGGGTGAGCCCCTGCGCCCCTTGGCTCGGGCCGCGTCCGGGGGCGAGCTCTCGCGTGCGATGCTTGCGCTGCGCTTGGTGCTCACGGAGGCACCACCAACCCTGGTGTTCGACGAGGTTGACGCGGGAATCGGGGGTGAAGCCGGCTCGGCCGTCGGGCGGCTTCTCGCCGATCTCGGCTCGCGCCACCAGGTGCTCTGCGTCACGCACCTGGCGCAGGTTGCCGCGCACGCGGACGCGCACGTGACGGTGGAGAAGCACGAGACGGGAGGACGGACCGTGACCACGGCTGCAGTTGTCGTGGGCGAGGCACGGGTGGCGGAGCTCTCTCGGATGCTCGCCGGGCTCGGCGATTCCGCGCACGGTCGGCGTCACGCTGGTGAGCTGCTCGAGCGGGCCACGCGCCCGGTCACACGCGCGCCGGCGGGCTGATGCGCGGCGTACGGCGCCGTCAGGCGTCCCCGGTCGAGTCCGTGGTCGTCGGCCCGGCCCGGGTCGATCGCAGGACCAAGGACCTCGTGAAGCGGCTCCGGCCCGGTGACATCGCGGTCATCGATCACGAGGATCTCGATCGGGTGGCCGCCGACAGCCTCGTGGCGGCTGGTGCCGTGGCGGTCGTCAACGCCGCCCGCTCGATCACCGGCCGGTACCCCAACGGGGGCCCGATCCGGGTCGTGACCGCGGGTATCCCACTCATCGATGACACCGTCCTCATCAATGACACCGTCCTCGTCGGCGACACCGTGACGAAGCCCGAGCAAGAGTCCGGGGCGCCCGCTGCGGCCGGTAACGGTCGCGGGACGTCGACCGCGTCGCCGGCCTCGTCGTCGACGCCGTCGACGCGCCCCCTCATGGACTTGGTACACGAGGGCGACATCCTCCGGATCGACGACGGCAAGGTGTGGCGCGCCGGGGAGTGCATTGCCCAAGGCCGACTGCTCACGAGCGAAGAGGTCGAGGCGGCCATGACCTCGGCCCGTGACGCCATCGGGGCCGAGCTGGAGCGCTTCGCCGAGAACACGCTGGAGTACGTGCGGCGGGAAGCCGCCATGACGTTCGAGCCCCTCGAGCTCCCGCCGTTGCAGACGAAGTTCAAGGGGCGCCACGCGCTCGTCGTGGTGCGCGGCTACGACTACCGAGCCGATCTCGCCGCGCTCCGCACGTACATCCGCGAGTACCGCCCCGCACTCATCGGCGTCGACGGCGGAGCGGACGCGCTCCTCGAGGTGGGGCTCACGCCCGATGTGATCCTGGGGGACTTCGATTCGGTATCGGCGAAGGCGATCGAGATCGGGGCCGAGCTCGTGCACCATGTCCACCCCGACGGTCGCGCGCCCGGGCGTGAGAATCTCCTGGCCTGGGGTGTGAGCTACCACGAGTTCGTGGCCGAGGGCACGAGCGAGGACGTGGCGATGCTCCTGGCCTACGAAGCCGGCGCGCAGCTCATCGTTGCGGTGGGCACGCATGCGACGATGGTCGAGTTCCTCGACAAGGGGCGGCGGGGTATGGCGTCCACCTTCTTGACCCGCCTGCGGCTCGGGCCGACGCTCGTCGACGCCAAGGGCGTGAGTCGCCTCTACCAGGGCCGGATCCGAAGGCTGGACTGGATCCTGCTCGTGGGTTCGGCGCTCGTGGTGATCGCGACCGTCGTGGCGGTCTCGGAGCAGATCCAGACGCTCCTCGACGGCTTCTGGCTGACCCTGCGCGACCTCTGGCACTCGATCACGGGCTGAAGCACGTGATCACCTTCCGTTACCACCTGGTCTCCATCGTCGCGGTCTTCCTCGCGCTCGCGATCGGGGTGGTGATGGGATACGGCGTCCTGAGCCAACCCACGGTCGAGGGTCTCCAGAGTCGCATCGACACGGTCGAGGCGAACGCCGATGCCCAACGCGCGGAGAACGACCAGCTCCGCGCGGAGAACGACCAGCTCCGCGCCGCGGGCGACGCCATGTCCGAATTCGCGGCCACGGATCGGCTCAGCGGCGTGCCCGTGGTCGTGCTGGCGGTGCGCGATGTCGCGGAGGAGTCCGTGACCCGGGTCGTGGAGCTCGCCCGCCGGGGCGGAGCCTCCGCACCGGGCATCCTCTGGCTCGAGTCGCGTTGGGGCCTTCCTGAACGCGCGGACGTGGACGCGCTGGCGACGGCAGTGGGCACGTCGGAGTCCGGGCGTGGCGCGGTGCGGGACGACGCGTGGCGGGAGCTGACCGCTCGTCTCGCCCTGGGCCCGTCGACGATCGATGACGTGCTGCAAGGTCTGGTGAACGGGGACTTCGTGACGTTCGATTCCGTCGACGGGCCCAGCGAAGACCTCGCCGAGATCGGTGGGCCGGGGACGCGTGTGGTGCTCGCGGACGGGGTGCGGGCCGAGACGGCGCCGCGTCACCCCGCGCCTCCGATCGCGCGGGCGGCTCGGTTCGTGTCCCTGCCGCTGGTGGTGGCGGAGGAGTTCACCGCCGACGGCGCCGAGCGTGGGACGCGCGTCGTGTTCATTCGCGACGCCGAGGAGCTGGCATCCTTGTTCGCCACGGTGGACGACCTCGAGCGGGTCGACGGGCAGATCGCGGTCGTGCTCGCTCTGGCCGACCTGGGCCGTGGCACCGTCGGGCACTACGGGATCGGGCCCGAAGCCGACGCGCTGCTCCCGGCCTGGTGGCAGCCGTGACCTCGGGACCGCGGCGGGTGGCGGCCCTCGTCGCGGCCGGTGCGCTGGTGGGCGCGTTCGGGATGACCGATCGGGGGCCAGATCGGGGGGCGGATGCGGCCCCGGTGCGCGTGTCGCGGGTGCTGGTCGTGTCGTTGCCGTACGTCACCTGGGCCGATCTCGAGCGCGTGGCCACGCCCAACCTCGATCGACTGTTGGGGGCGTCGAGCGTCGGTGACCTCGTCAACGAGGTGACCGACACGGTTGCCGACCTCGGTGATGGCTACCTCAGGATCTCGGCCGGTGCCCGGGCGTTCGGACACACGACGTCCGAAGGGGAGGTCTTCGGTCATCGGGAGCGGTTCGGCGACCAACCTGCCGGCGATGTCTTCACGCAGCGGACGGGCATCGTGGTCGAGCGGGGGCTCGTGGCGCTGGGCATCGGCCCGATCGCCGAGATCAACGCGGATGGTGACTTCGATGTCACGCCGGGTCTGCTCGGGGACACCCTCTCCGGGGCCGGAGTGGGCCGCGCGGTGATCGCCAACGCCGACGGCGCCGATCCCGACACGCCCCTGGGCAGCGAGTCGGGGTTCGCGTACCAACGCACCGCCGGCCTCGCCCTCATGAGCTCCGCCGGCCGCATCCCGTCCGGTCGCGTCGGGACCGCGCTGAGCACCGACGACGCGCACAGCCCCTTTGGCAAGCGTCTCGACATCGCTGCCACCACGCGTGCGTTCGCCGAGCTGTGGAATCGGGGCGGCCGGAAGCGCGTGGTGCTGGTGGAGGGCTCGGATCTCGTTCGGGCCGTCAACTACGCGGCCGTGAC
>CAZCYE010000116.1:0-3754 GCA_964502775.1 uncultured Bifidobacteriaceae bacterium
ATGGTCAATTGAAGCGGTTGCTCGAGACCCTGCGGTCGGTGCTCAAGTTCCGTGCCATTGAGCTCGACCCGATCACCCGACGACTCGCTCGAGCGGTCGCCGTATCCGATGTCCGGGCGATCGCGCGACGTCGCCTCCCTCGGAGTGTGTTCGACTACATCGACGGCGGTGCCGAGGACGAGCGGACCCTCGCCGCGAACACCGATGCCTACGCTCGCATCGAGTTCCGGCCCCGGGTGCTCCGTGACGTGGCCAAGGTTGATCCTTCGACGACGCTCTTGGGGAGCACGTTGGCACTGCCCCTCGTGCTGGCCCCCACCGGGTTCACGCGGGTCGCGGATCCAGCCGGGGAGCTCGCCGTGGCGCGCTCGGCGGAACGGGCCGGGATTCCCTTCACGCTGGCCACGCTCGGTACTCGCTCCATCGAGGAGATCGCGGCGGTCAGCAACGGACCCAAGTGGTTTCAGCTCTATGTGTTGCGCGACCGCGGGATCGTCACGGAGCTGCTCGATCGGGCCCGCGAGGCTCGCTTCGAAGTGATCGTGGTCACCGTGGACACGGCGGTGTACGGCCACCATGAACGTGACCTGCGCCACGGCTTCTCGCTCCCGCCCAAGATCGGCTTTGACACGATCGTTGATGCGGCGGCCCATCCGCGATGGACCTGGGACCTCATACGCTCAGAGCCCCTCCGCTTCGCCAATTTCGCCAAGGTCGGCGGCCGCGGGGTGGGAGACGGAACCGACTACATCTACTCGCAGTGGAACTCCTCGCTGTCGTGGAGCGACCTCGAGTGGCTCCGCTCGGTCTGGACCGGGCCGATCGTCGTGAAAGGCATCCAGACGGTCGCCGACGCGACGCTTGCGGCCGACGCCGGAATCGAGGGAGTCGCACTCTCGAACCACGGTGGTCGGCAACTCGATTCGTCCCCTCCGACCATCGACCTCGTCGCCCCCGTCGCCGACGCCGTGGGCGATCGGATCGAGATCATCTGCGACGGCGGGGTGCGCCGGGGAAGCGACATCGTCAAGGCCGTCGCCCTCGGCGCCCGGGCCTGCATGAGTGGACGCGCGTACCTCTACGGCCTCGGCGCGGCCGGGGAGCGGGGCGTCGACCACGTGCTCGGCATCCTCGCCGCCGATGTGCGGCGCACGATGGCGCTCCTGGGGGCGCGAACCATCGACGACGTGACGCGCGACCTCGTCGGTTGAGCTCGGGCGACGAGTCCTCGATCAAGCTCGTGCGGGTGTGTGGCACGGGTGAGCTCTCCCCGGGCGAGGCGGTCCGGGTTCCGGTCAACCCGCCCATCGCGGTGTTCAACGTCGACGGCGAGTTCTACGCCACCGCCGACTGGTGCACGCACGAGGAGGCGTCGCTCGCGGAGGACGGGATCATCGAGGGCGATCGGGTCAAGTGCAGCTGGCACGGCGCGCAGTTCTGCATCACGACGGGTGCCGTCGAAGGACCTCCGGCCACGGAGCCCTTGACCTGCTACGAGGTGCGGGTCAGCGACGGTGACGTGTACGTGGTCGTGCCGATCGCAGGCGGGTGAGGTCGGTGAGGACATCGCCGGCGCGCGCGGCCTCGGCGAGCGTTCAGAGCGGGTAGATGAAGTACCGGGCGGGCATCCCGTCGAGGTACACGTTCTTCTCGACGAACAGGGCACCGTCGTCGGTGAGTCTGATCCGGTCTTCGTAGTAGCCACTCGCGAGCACGCCGGGAACCCCGTCGAACTCGGTGTAGGTCACCACCATCGTGGCGCGCACCCGGTAGGTGCGCTCGTCGAGCGCTTCGGTCTCGGTCCGTTGGATCACATGTCTCGTGCGGTAGGGCTCGACCGTTCCCGCCCAGACCTCGGTGACGAACTTCACCCGATCCAGGATGCGGGCGCGGTTGTCGTCGAGCATGTAGGCCAGCGGGAGACCCCGCTCGACGTTGTCCAGGCTGTACACCGCGTAGGAGCAGTCCTCGCTGAAGAGCTCGGGCCACCGGTGCCATTCCTGACCGTCGACCACGGACGCGTAGCGAGCAAGCGCCTCGTCGAGCGCGATCCCGTCGAGGATCCTCCGGTCGGTGTCAAGCGCCAAAGCCCATCACCTCCCGGTAGTGCTTCCAGCCGGTGATGTTGCCGATCTCGTCGGCCATCGACGCGTCCTCCGGCCGGCCGTCGGTGCCCTTCACGAAGGAGCTCAGGAGACCGTCGGGCGCGGTCTTCTGCTGACGGCTGTACACCGCGGCGTCCTCGATGGAGACGAAGCCGCTCGGCCCTAGGAGGTTCGACGCCTGGCGGACCCGGTGCCTCGTGAGCTCCTCGGTGTCGCTCTCGTGACCAAAGAACGCGTAGTGCACCTCGGTGCGATCCGGGCCGAGAGGTCGCGCGAATCGCACGTTGATCGTGTCGAGGTGCCGGGTGACGACCGTCACCGGGCGGAGCATCACCACCCGGGCGCGAGCATCGGTGCCCTTGAAGTCGGCGACGCTGGGATCGGAGAAGTAGCCGTTGTCCTCGTACGGCACGGCCTGGTATGCGGACGAGAAGTGACCGACCGGCTGGGCGACGCGCACCTCTGGAGGTCCTTGCCCCTGGTCGTTCTTGCCCCCCCGCCAGCTCACCATCTGCATGAAGGCTTTGTGTAGCAACGGCACATGGTAGAAGTCGTTGTCGAAGTAGGTCTTCCAGTTCGACCCGTAGATCACCTTCTGGTACCCGAGCAGTGTGAGCTTTCCCTCGTCCATCAGCGCGTCACGAAGGTGCGAAGCGCAGTTGCCGAGGAAGGTCTCGAGGAGTGGTGTGTCCTTGCTCCGCGTGACGAAGATCAGCCCTGCGCACTCCTCGACCCGAAGCTCGGCCAGCGCGTAGTTCTTCTCGTCGAAGTCGGCGCGGAAGCCGTCACGGCCCGGCGCGCTCTGGAACTCGCCCTCGTTGTTGAACAGCCATCGGTGGTACGGACACTGGAACTCTTCCGCGATCCCGCACGCTCGCTGCTCGAGCATCGTGCCCCGATGCGTGCACGTGTTGATGAAGGCCCGCACCCGGTCGCCGGCGCCCCGAACGACGAGCAGCGGCATATCGCCCAGCCACGTGGTCTTGAAGCTGTTCAGGTCGGGCAGCTCGGCCCGATGCGCCACCGGGTGCCAGAAGGGGCCGTAGAAGATCCGCTCCTGCTCCTCACGGAAGACGACCGGATCGCAGTAGACCTCCTTGGGGATGTCGAGCGGGTTCGTGTACCGCGCGGCGACCGCCGCCCGAATCGGCTCGTACTCCGTCGAGGTCACGACTGCCATCGCGCCAACCCCCCAAGTGGAGCACCACGAAGCGAACGCTCCGGAGCGTCAATATACGTGATCGGATCCAGCGTGGCGGAGGGAGAGGGATTTGAACCCTCGAGGAGGATGAACACCCCCTACTCGCTTAGCAGGCGAGCACCTTCGGCCTCTCGGTCATCCCTCCGAGGCTCCCGAGTGTAGGCGGGGGGCTCCCGCGCGGCTTCGGAGAACGCGCTCGAATCCTCGCCCACCTCATCGCGACCGCGTGTCGTCACGAGTCAGCTGCCCGGTGGACGACCCTCGGCGATGGCGGCGAGACGTTCGAGCGTGGCCTCCATGCTGCGCAGGTTTCGCTCGGGGAAGCCCACGCGCTCGAGCAGCGCCTTGGCCCGCTGGTTGCTCCAGTCGTAGGTCTCGCGCACGCGGGTGCCGCCGTCGAAGGGCTCGAGCTCGTAGCGCCACACGTGGTGAAGCCCATTGCGCCACC
>CAZCYE010000117.1:0-3738 GCA_964502775.1 uncultured Bifidobacteriaceae bacterium
GCCTCGTCTGCCGTGGCGGGCGTCGGGGTGCCCAGCCTCCGCGTCGGGCTCGGCGCCGGGGCCGACCCCCTGGCCCACGCCGTCGAGCTCGCCATCCGCGTGAGCGAAGCCAACGCCCGGCTGGCCCAGATCGATCGCGGGCTGCTCGACATCGAGGGCCGGTTGGCGGTGCTCCAAGTCGCGCTCGATGAGGCCAACCGCCTGCTCCTCGAGGCCCGACAGGAACTCCGCGACGTGCTCGACCGGCTCCGCGGTCGGGTCGTGAAGCTGTACCAGGACCGCGGGGCGCCCGCCGACGCGGCCCTCGACCTCGACAGCATCGGGGAGCGGGCGGCGGCCACCCAGTACGCGACCGCGGCGAGCACGGTGGACGGGCGCGAGGTCGACCGCTTGGAGAAGCTCGTGGCCGAGCGGGAGAAGCTCCGCGACCAGCTACTCGAGCAGCAGCAGATGCTCACCGACCAGGCCAACCAGCTCACGGTCGAGCGCCAGGAGCTGGGCCCCCGCGCCGCGAGTGATGAGCTCGCGCTCGAGCGCCTCGGCGGCGTCCCGCTCATGGGTACGCCGAAGTTGAACGCGGCGCAGGTGACCGCGTGGTTCCAGTCCACCGGTGCCCGGGCCCGGCTTCCGGCCGGGTGGACGGCGGCGCGGCTCGTACAGACCTACTTCGAGGAGGGTTGGGCCGAGCACGTGCGCGCCGACCTCGCCTTCGCGCAGTCGGTGCTCGAGACCGGCTGGTTCCGAGAGACGCGCGGCAACAACTACGCCGGGATCGGCAACTGCGATTCCTGCGGTGGCAAGGGGTTGATGTTCCCGTCTCCCCGCGAGGGGGTGCGCGGCCAGGTGCAACTGCTCCGTAGCTACGCTGATCCCACCAGCCGCGCGTTCAACCTCGCGTTTCCCCCCGAACCCACGCTGTGGGGACGCAACCCGGCGGCCGCGGCCGCCTCGTACGACCGCTTCTTCCTCAAGGGCAAGGTCCCGCTCTGGAATCACATGGGCAACGGGAACTGGGCGACGAGCCCTACGTACGCCGCGAAGGTGCTCTCCATCTACCAGCGGATGCTGAACTTCGTCGGCTGACGCTCGGGGACGCGGGCCATGACCCCTCCCCGTGGCGGGGTGCGAGGCTAGCGTCGTCGCTCCGCGGTTGGCCCGAGGGGGCTGGGCCCGCGATTTTCGAGCCCGCACAAGGCGAGGAGCGCTTGCGAAGCCCATGAAGCCGGACCGGTCGGACCCTTGTCGTGGGCGTCGAGATCCTGCCGCTCGCCGGGGTCGTCCCCGAGCGGGGGAGGTCAGGCCGTGACCACGACGCTGCACGAGGCCTCGTTCCCCGATCTGGAGCCGCTCCAGCTCCTCCGACCCGACGGCACCCGCGTGGACGACGAGCGCCACCCGGTGGAGCTCGAGCCCGCGCAGCACCTGGAGCTCTACGAGGCGATGGTGGTGACGCGGGCGATCGACGTGGAGATGGTGAACCTCCAGCGCCAGGGTCAGCTCGCGCTCTACCCATCGTGTCGCGGCCAGGAGGCCGCGCAGGTGGGCACCACCTACGCGCTCGAGCCGCGCGACTTCATCTTCCCCCAATACCGTGAGCTGGGCTCGTGGGTGGTGCGCCACATCGACCCGGTCGGGGTCGGACTCATGTGGCGAGGCGTCTGGCACGGGGGCGACGGCCTCCTCGACGGTTGCTCGGCGCCGATGTCGATCCCGATCGCCACCCAGGCCCTGCACGCCCTCGGCTACGCGATCGGCGCCGCGCTCGACGGCGAGCCCACCGTGGCCGTGGGCTGCATCGGTGACGGTGCGACCAGCGAGGGGGACTTTCACGAGGCGCTCAACTTCGCCGCGGTGTTCGACGCGCCGTGCATCTTCTTGGTGCAGAACAACCAGTACGCAATCTCGATCCCCGTCCATGAGCAGACCCGGTCGGCGTCGCTCGCGCACAAGGCCGTCGCCTACGGCATACCCGGTGTGCGCTGCGACGGCAACGACGTGCTCGCCTGCTACGCGGTGATGAAAGAGGCAGCCGCGCGGGCCCGAAGCGGTCGCGGGCCCACGTTGATCGAGGCGGTCACCTACCGCATGGAGGCGCACACCACCTCGGACGACGCCACGCGTTATCGCTCGGAGGAGGAGCTCGAGGCGTGGCGCCGTCTCGATCCCATCGCTCGGTACCGCACGTTCCTGACTGCCGGGGGCGTGCTCGACGAGTCGGCACGCACGGCCGCCGAGGACAAGGCGGCCGACGCCACCCGGCGGCTTCGCGACGAGGTGTACGACGCCCCCGACGGCGATCCGTTCGAGGTGTTCGACCATGTCTTCGCCGAGACGACGCCCGCGCTCGCGGCGCAGGCCGCAGAGCTGCGCGCCGAGCTCGAGGGTGACGACGCGCCGGGACTCGACGAAGCGCTCGGGACGGCCTGATGCCGGCGGTGACCATGGTGGAGGCGCTCAACATGGCGCTGCGCGACGCCCTCACCGACGACGAGAAGGTGCTCGTCTTCGGGGAGGACGTCGGTCGCCTCGGGGGCGTGTTCCGCGTGACCGACGGCCTCATGGACCAGTTCGGCAAGACCCGTTGCTTCGACACCCCGCTGGCCGAGTCGGCACTCATCGGCATGTCCGTGGGGCTTGCGCTGCGCGGATTCCGTCCGGTGCCCGAGATCCAGTTCGACGGCTTCATGTACCCCGCGTTCGATCAGATCGTGAGTCACTTGGCCAAGTACCGCAACCGCAGCCGGGGTCGCGTGCCCATGCCCGTGACCCTGCGGCTGCCGTCATTCGGGGCGATCGGGTCGCCCGAGCACCACTCCGAATCACCCGAGACCTACTTCGTGCACACCGCGGGGCTCAAGGTGGTGGTGCCGTCCACCCCGGCGGATGCGTACTCGCTGCTGCGAGAGTCGATCGCCTGCGACGACCCGGTCATGTTCCTCGAGCCCAAGCGCCGTTACTGGGTTCGCCAGGACGTGGAGCTCCCGGTGCGCACGGAGCCGATCGGTCGAGCCGTCGTGCGGCGCCGCGGCGACGACGTCACCATCGTCACCTACGGCGGGCTCGTGAGCGTCGCCCTCGAGGCGGCGGAAGCCGCCGCGGCCGAGGAGGGCTGGAGCCTCGAGGTGATCGACCTCCGCTCCCTCGTGCCCCTCGACCGCGACACCATCCTGGCGTCGGTCGTGAAGACGGGTCGCTGCATCGTCGCCCACGAAGCGCCCCGCACGCTCGGGATGGGCGCCGAGATCGCGGCGCTGGTGCAGGAGCACGCCTTCTGGAACCTCGAGGCCCCCGTGCTGCGGGCGACGGGCTTCGACACGCCGTATCCCTCGGCGCGCCTCGAGCACGCGTGGCTCCCGGGGGTCGACCGCCTGCTCGACTGCGTCGAGCGGTCCTTGTCGTACTCGGACGCGTGATGGCCGGCACCGGGGCCACTCGCGGGTTCGTGCTCCCCGATCTGGGTGAGGGCCTCGAGGATGCCGTGCTCCAGGAGTGGCACATCGACGTGGGCGACACCGTCGAGCTCAACCAGATCCTGTGCACCGTGGAGACGGCCAAGGCGACGGTGGACGTGCCGTCACCCTTCGCCGGCCACGTGGTGGAGCGCCGCGGCCGTCCGGGCGAGACGATCCCTGTGGGCGCGCTGCTCGTGCGCATCGAGACCGAAGGCGGCGCGGGCGAGGACGGCGCGCCGGCGATCCTCGTCGGTTACGGACCGGGTGAGGCCGCGCCGCGCCGCCG
>CAZCYE010000118.1:0-3657 GCA_964502775.1 uncultured Bifidobacteriaceae bacterium
TCGGGATCGCCCTCGATCTCCACGCACACTGCCAGCGCGTCGGGCGCGATGCGCTGGGCCACCGCGTCGGCGTCGTCGAGGTGCTCCAGACCCACGTTGGCGACCACGAGCGCCGCCTTGTTGGTGAGCGCGAACACGGGCTCGAGGAGCGCACGATCGTCGGCACCAAGATCCGAGCGGTAGATGGGCGTGCCATCGCCGAGCGCGGCTTCGGCCCGTTCCAATGCGGCGACCTCGGCGAGCAGGGCCTTATCGCCTTTGGCCGCGCGCCGCTGCTTGGCCAGGCGGGACTCCACCGAGCCGAGGTCGGCGAGGATCAGCTCCTCCTCGAGCGACGCGAGGTCACGAGCAGGATCGTGGCCCTCGGCGGCGCGCACCACCAGGGCGAGCGCGTCGCAGTCGCGCAGCGAGCCCAGCAGGCGGCTGCCCATCCCCTTGCCCGCCTCGGTGGACAGCGCGGGCAGGTAGGCCATCTGGAACGTGGCCCGCACCACCTTCTTGGACTTCGACATCGCCGCGAGGGCATCGAGGCGCTCGTCGGGGATCTGCACCATCCCCGGCACCCGGTCCGACGCGTTGGTGACGTCGAGGTTGGTGAGCGCCCGGAACAGCTCGGCGTGCCCCGAGTCGGCCAGCCCGATCACGCCCAGATGCTCCACCGCGCCGAGGCTAGTGGCGGGCAAGCATGGAACCCCCTGGGCTAACAGGCGGGGGTATTTGTAAGAACAGCGAAGGCGTCGAGAACCCTCACGTTCGGATCGTCGGCGAACCCACTCGCAAAGAGGCTTGAGAAGTCCTGGAACTTCGCGAGTGCTTGAGCAGGCAGGGTCGCGGCGCACTTTTGGAGCAGCAACGCGACTACCGCTGATACAAACGGAGTGGACATCGAGGTGCCGTTCTTCGAGCCGTAGGAGAGAGTATTGAGCGTCGAGTCAATAAACGATCCCGGCGCAGCGACGTCAACGTAGGTGTTGTTGTTGGAGAACGTGGCCTTCTCGGTCGGGTTCTGCGATCCCGCTCCCGTCCACGATGACTTCAGGGCGCCAACGGCGATGACTTCATCGAAGGCACCCGGATAGAGCGGGATGTTGTTGGTCGACTGGCAACCGTCGGACCCTGTCCCGTTGGCGACACCGCAGTTTCCCGCTGCAGCAACGACCACCACCCCAGCTTCGACCGCGTCTTGGATCTTGTCGTGCATGACCGATGACTCGGAGGCCCCGCCCAGGCTGAGGTTGATCACATCAGCACCGTTCGCAACCGCCCAATCGATGGCATTGGCGATCACCGTGGAGCTGCCGGAACCATTGCAATCGAGCACCCGCACCGGAAGGATCTGAACACCGGGTGCTCCGCCGAGGCCGCCAACCATGTTGTCGACCGCGCCCGCGATGCCGGCAACGTGGGTTCCGTGACTGATGCTGCTCGGATCGACCGCGCCGCCGTTGGGGTTTTCCGGCACGATGAAGTCCATCCCAGGCAAGACCTTGGTAGTAGGCCCTGCGGGTATGGCGTCGTTGAAGTCGGGGTGGTTTCCCTGCACACCGGTGTCGAGAACAGCAACGATGACTCCAGTGCCGTCATAGTTGACCCACGTGTCGTTGACGTCAGCAAAGCCGGCGAGTCGGAGCGGGATCTGCTGCGGCTGCCCTGATGGGCTGGTGGGGTTCGTGTAACGCGGGTCGTTGGTGGGGTTCACCTCGAGCGCCTGGACCGGAACCACCGGTCCGACCGCCGTCACCTCGGCTGCACCCCGCTCGAGCTGGTCGATCTTCCGGTTCCGCTCTGAGTTCGAACGCGCCTCGAACGTGACCACCTCACCGGTGGGATCGCCGGGGTGCTCGACGATCGCCTCATACTCGATCGCTTCCCCCGGCGGCGGGCTGGGATCAGGTATCTCGAGCGACGGGCAGAGGATGACGGGTGGCGCAGTCGTCGTCGTGGTGGACGTCGTCGTCGTCGTCGTTGCCGGTCCCTCCGACGGCAGCACCACCGGTGTGCAGGCGGCGACCACGAAGGCCAGAGCAGCGGAGGCGGCGAGGAGGGTTCGCCCGTGGAGTGCGTTCATGACGGTGCTGTCCGTGGTCCCCGTTCCGAATCGACGGTTACTATTCCCCAAATGGGTTGTCGGCACGCCCTCCGCCGACACTGAGCGTACCGGCCGGGGTTCACGGAGCGTGTCCGCGACGGCCTATCGTGGGCGCTCCCCCGCTGTCGGAAGGCCTCCGCGTGTCCAAGAAGACCAAGAAGCGCCGCCTCAAGGCCCGCCGCCAGAAGGCCAACCACGGCAACCGGCCCAACGCGGGCCGTCGCTGATCCACGCGCCTCCGCCCGCTCCCGGGCGTAGGTGTCGCACCCTCCTCATATGTTGTGCGCATGATCGACGCGCAGGAACACGGCCTGGCCCGGGTGATGGCCCGCTTGGAGGCGACGGTGCGCGCTCTGGAACCCGAGCGCATGGCCGGTGAGGACGCGGCGCGGCTGCTGGAAGTGGTGATCCGCACCAAGCGGGTATGCAGCGCCGCGGAGGCGGCATTGGCAGCGCGGGTCGATGAGACGAATGCCTGGCGCTCCGAAGGCCACCGCTCGGCCGCGCACTGGCTCGCGGCCAAGGAGGGCGCCTCGGTGGGCGCGGCGATCGACACGTTGTCGACCGGGCGGAGCCTGGCCGAGTGCCCGCGCACCGCCCAGGCGTTCCGGGCCGGTGAGCTCTCCGAGGCCCAGGCCCGGGAGATCACCCAGGCCGCGGTGGCCGATCCGACGGCCGAGACCCGGCTGCTGGACACCGCGGCCACGGCGAGCTTGCACGGGCTGCGGGAGCAGTGCCGGGCCGTGCGGGCCTCGGCTGAGCCCGACCAGTACGAGCGCATCCACCGGGGCCGGTACCTGCGTTGCTGGACCGATCCTGACGGTGCCGGCCGCGGTGCCTGGCGGTTGACCCCAGACGCTCACGCGCGGGTCAGCGCCGCGCTCGACGCCCATCTCGAGCAGACCTTCACCGACGCGCGCCGCGAGGGCCGCCGCGAATCTCGGGAGGCCTACGCCGCTGATGCCCTGGTCGCGCTGGCGGACGGGATCCCGGCGACGGCCAAGGGCGTCAAGGTCGTCATCCACCGCAACCTCTCTGACCACGGCGATCACACTCACCCGGCGGAGCGCTGCGAGATCCCCGGTGTTGGGCCGATCCCGACCGCCGCCGCCCGCTCATTGATCAGCGACGCCATCATCACCGCGGTGGTCCAAGACGGCCACGATGTCACCCGCGTCGCGCACCTCGGGCGCACCATCCCCGCCAACCTCCGCCGGGCGCTAGAGCTCCGCGACCCGGTGTGCGCCGTGCCGGGCTGCGACCAGCGTCACGGCCTCGAGATCGACCACCGCATCCCGTTCGCGCTCGGCGGGCCCGCCAGCCTCGACAACCTCGTGCGTCTCTGCCGCTGGCACCACCGCCAGAAGCACATCGAGGGCTACCGGCTCACCGGCGGTCCCGGCCACTGGTGCTGGCAGCCACCCCAGCCCGTTGACGACCTCGCCCACGCTCCGCCCTGAACGGCGGGGAAGCGCGGGCCGAAATCCCCGGGAACCCGGGGTGCCCGCTGGGGCGTCAAACCGTGCATCGTCCCCACCCGGAGGTGCACGTGATGCGAACCCGAACCC
>CAZCYE010000119.1:0-3571 GCA_964502775.1 uncultured Bifidobacteriaceae bacterium
GCTAGCCTGCGAGCGTGGGGCTGGTCGCGGTGTTCCTCGCGTTGGGGATCGTCGTGGCGATCGCGGCCCTGTTCGTGATCCGGGAGGCGGGTCGCATCGCCCGGGAACCCCCGGCCGCGCTCTTCGACACCGAGGACGCGCTGGAGTGGGTGACGGAGCACCTGCCCGACGACGTGGCCGCCACCCTCACCGTCGACGACGTGCGTCGCATCCTCGACCTCCAGCTCGAGTTCCTCGAGCGGCGCGGGGTGGCGGGCAACGGCAAGGCGGACAAGCCCGCCCGCAGTCCGAGCGGCGAGGTGGTCTTCGGCGACCCCGAGACGATCGCGTACATCCTGGATCGGGCCGCGTCGGATGGCGAGTCCTACCTGCCCGAGCAGGTGCATGCCGTGGTCGACATCCAGCTCCGCTACCTCCGGTCGATCGGCGCCGTCGGTCCGCCGGCCCCTCCCGCGCCCGAGGTCTGAAAGCCTCCGACCCCCGGGCGCGCGCGTGCTACACCTACGCGCACCAGGGAAAGGAGGTGGTCCCCGCATGCATGATCGATACGGGACTCTGGAGGTGCGCGGCCGCTAGGCAGCCACCGGTTGGACCGCTTGGCGGAATTCCTCCGCCGCGCCGGCGCCGAGCCTGCGGGGATTGGTCCCTCCCGCGCGACAGGCCCGGTGTCCTCGAAAGCCGAAGGATGCGTCCGGTGGGGTGCGAGCGCACCCCACCGGCGCGTCACCGGCTTCACGCCGCGGCGACGCCCTGGCGCGCGTACCACTCGCGCATGCGCTCGAGTCCTTCGCGGAGCATGATCTCGGGCTCCCAGCCCAGCACCGCGCGGGCCAGGGAGATGTCGGGACGCCGCCGCACCGGGTCGTCCTCGGGGAGATCCTCGAACACGGTGGGCGAATCGGAGCCCGTCACCTCCACCACGAGCTGCGCGAGGTCGAGCACGGAGAACTCGTGTGGGCTCCCGATGTTCATCGGTCCGTGATGATCGCTGTCGAGCAGCGCGAGCAGGCCGCGGACCTCGTCGTCCACGTAGCAGAAGGAGCGAGTCTGGGTCCCGTCGCCGTACACGGTGAGCGGCTCGCCGCGCATGGCCTGCACGAGGAAGTTGGACACGACGCGTCCGTCGCCCGGCCGTAGCGACGGGCCGTAGACGTTGAAGATCCGCGCGATCTTGGTGTCCACGCCGTGCACCCGGTGGTACGCCATGGTGAGCGCCTCGGCGTAGCGCTTGGCCTCGTCGTACACCGATCGGGGACCGACCGGGTTCACATTGCCCCAGTAGTCCTCGCGCTGGGGGTGCACGAGCGGGTCCCCGTACACCTCGCTCGTCGAGGCGAGGAGGAACCGCGCCTCGTGCTCGACCGCCAGGTCCAAGGCGTTGCGCGTGCCGTCCGATCCGACTCGCAGCGTCTCGATGGGATGGGCCAGGTACGCGGGCGGGCTCGCCGCGCTGGCGAAGTGCAGGACCGCGTCCACCGGGCCCGCGAGGTCGATGCCCTCGCTCACGTCCTGGTGGTGCAGCGTGAAGGACCCGGTGTCGAGAAGGTCGGCGACGTTGGTGGGGTCGCCGGTGATGAGGTTGTCGACGGCGATGACCTCGTACCCCGAGGCCACGAGGGTGCGGCACAGGTGCGAGCCCAGGAAGCCGGCCCCGCCGGTGACGACGGCGCGACCCATCAGCGCCCGACGCCGAGGTAGGTGAATCCGAGGTGGCGGATGGCTGCCGGGTCGAGCAGGTTGCGGGCGTCCACCAGGCTCGGGCGCCGGAGCGCGCTGGCCACCCGGGAGAAGTCGAGCCAGCGGAACTCGTCCCACTCGGTGAGCAGGGCGAGCGCGTCGGCGCCCGCGCAGGCCTGGTAGGGATCGCTCACGAGCTCGATGCCGTCGGTGCCGGTCACCGGCGTGTGCACGGCCGGATCGAAGGCGCACACCGCGGCGCCCTCGTTCTTCAGCAACGCGATGATCTCGAGCGCGGGGGAATCGCGCAGGTCGTCGGTATCAGCCTTGAAGGTGAGGCCCCAGACGGCGACTCGAGCACCGGCCAGGTCGCCACCGCAGGCCTCCCGAATCTTGTCGACGATGCGGACGCGCTGGTTCACGTTCACGCTCACCGCACCGCGGAGCAGGGTGAAGTCGTAGCCAACCTGCTCGGCGGTGTGCAGGAGCGCGAGCGTGTCCTTGGGGAAGCACGACCCACCCCAACCCGGACCGGCGTGGAGGAACTCGACGCCGATGCGCGGGTCGTAGCCCATGCCGAGTGTCACGTCACGGATGTCGGCGTTCATGGCCTCGCAGAGGTTCGCGATCGCGTTCACGAACGAGATCTTCGTCGCGAGGAAGGCGTTCGAGGCGTACTTGATCATCTCGGCCGAGGCGGCGTCGGTCACCACGATCGGAGCCTGCACGTCACGGTAGAGGTGCGAGACGCGCACCGCGATCGCGGGGTCGTCGGCACCGATGACCACCCGGGTGGGCTTGAGGAAGTCGCGCACCGCGTTGCCCTCGCGCAGGAACTCGGGATTGGCGGCCACCCCCACCTCGTGGCGCGCCCCGGCGTCGGTGAGCACCCGGGTGACCCAGGTGGTGGAGCCGACGGGCATGGTCGACTTGTTGATCACGATGGCCTCGGGGCCGAGGCGGGGGGCGATCTCTCGTGCGACGGCCTCCACGTGCGTGAGATCAGCGGCGCCGTCGGCACCCAGGGGTGTGGGCACGCAGACGAACACGAACTCGGCACCGTCCACCGCGGCGCTGGCACCCGTGACGAAGCGGAGGCGACGGGCGTCGAGTCCCTCGATCACGAGATCGGCCAGCCCGTCCTCGAGGAGGGACACCTCGCCCTTGGCGATGCGCTCGAGCTTCTCGGTGTCGATGTCACCGCACACCACATCGAATCCGAGGTGGGCGAAGCAAGCTGCGGTCGTGAGCCCCACGTATCCCGCGCCGATCACACCGATCCTGGTCACGATGCCACCGTCGCGCTCGACTCCAGAACGCCTTCCGCCGCCTCGAACGTCACGCCGAGCACCTCCTGGAGGAGCCCGAGGCGAGAGGCGAACGACTCGTCGGACAGCGCGGGCTCACACGCGAGTGTCGACGGCTCGGGGGCATCCTCCAGGTCGACCCACGAGGTGCACCCGGCGTACGCCGCGCGCCAGTCCAGCGTGATCGGCTCCCGCAGGCAGTAGGCCCGCAGCGCGAGCACGACGAGCGCGTCACGGGGCTTGAAGCGCAGGCGGGCACTCGTGTACTCGAGGGTCCAGATGACTCGTGAGTCGAGCCGGGCCAGCACCTCGGGCTCGGTGACCTGGGCGACGCCCACGACCTCGGCCCAGCCGTCCAGGCGGATGGGTGCACCCGGCGGGGAGGCCGGGCTGTCGTGCAGCCATTGGCGGTACGGCGCCTTGAGCACCTCGGCGTGCTGGTGCTCGGCGGTGGGGTAGAGCCACAGTCGCCTCGACCGGAGCCGGAAGTGACGGCCCTCCTCCCGGAGACCACCTTTACGGACGTCCACGATCTGCTCGCCGGTGAGCAGCGCCCGCACGATGACCGCCCATTCCTTGAGCGCGAG
>CAZCYE010000120.1:0-2097 GCA_964502775.1 uncultured Bifidobacteriaceae bacterium
GACGCCGCCGACGCCGCCGCGGCTGGGGCGGGCTCGGGCCGGCGCGGCTCGAACAGGGGCTCGGGCGAGGGATCGGATGACGCGGGGACCTCGAGCCACGACGGCACGGGCTCGGTCTCCATCGTGTCGGGGCCCGTGTCGGGGCCCGTGTCGGGGCCCGTGTCGGGGCCGGCCGGCATCGGGGCCGGGTCCGGATCCGCGCCCACCGGTGCGGTGGGCTGGGTGGTGGGCTCACTCGTGGGGCCCGCGCCGGCCGACGGCGGCGTCGCCGCCAACACGCCGAGCACCGCGCCCACCCTCACCGTCTGGCCCTCGCTCACCGTGATCTCGGTGAGGTACCCACCGGCGGGTGACGGGACCTCGGTGTCCACCTTGTCGGTTGACACCTCGAACAACGGCTCGTCGACGTCCACACGGTCGCCGACCTGCTTGAGCCAACGGGTGACGGTCCCCTCGGTGACCGTCTCCCCGAGCTGGGGCATGGTGATGTTCACGTCGTCTCCTCGCGCGTCGTGATCAGCCGTGCAGGCTTCGGCCCGTGAGCGCGAGCGCGGCCTCGCCGAACAGCTCGCTCAGGGTGGGATGGGGGTGGACGAGCGCGCCGACATCGGCCGCGGACGCCTCCCAGTTGACCGCCAGGTAGCCCTCGGCCACGAGCTCCGTGGCCCACGGGCCCAGCACGTGCACACCGAGGAGCAGCCCGTCGGCGTCGGCCACGATCTTCACCAGACCGTCGGGCTCGCCGATGATGAGGGCGCGCCCGTTGCCCTGGAACCGATGAACCGACGTGACCACGTCGTGGCCGCGCTCGCGCGCCTGCTCCTCGGTGAGCCCTACGAAGCCCACCTCGGGGTGGCAGTAGATGCCCCAGGGCACCTTGTCGTAGTCGATCGGTGCCGCGTCCTCGCCGAGGATCGTCTTGATCGCGACGATGGCCTCGGCGAAGCCCACGTGCGCGAGCTGGGGGGTGTCCACCACATCACCCACGGCGTACACGCCGGGCACGTTGGTGCGCATCTGACCGTCGACGTGCACGTGCCCGCTCTGGTCGAGGGCGATGCCGGAGCCCGGCAGGCCCGAGCCCTCGGTGTTGGGGCTACGGCCGATGCTCACGATGACATGGTCCACCGTGACCGATCGCGCGCCGTCGGTGCCCTCGTAGGCCACGGTGAGCTCGCGGGTCCCCTCGATGCTCGTGACCCGCACACCGGTGTGCACGCCAATCCCGCGCTTGGCGAGCGCGGTGGCGAGGCGGTCCGAGATCTCGTGGTCGGCGCCGGGAAGGATCCGCGGCAGCATCTCGAGCAGCGTCACCTCGGTGCCCACGTCCACGAGGAACGACGCGAACTCGCAGCCCACGGCGCCGGCGCCGATGATCGCCACTCGGGCCGGTGCCTCCTCGAGCGCGAGCACGTGGTCCGACGACAGGATGCGGGTGCCGTCGAAGTCGAGACCCGGCAACGATCGCGGCGACGAGCCGGTGGCCAGCACCAGCGCGCCCCCTTCGATCTCGGTGCCGTCGGCGGTGCGCACGCGCCGGGCCGCCGCGTCGATGACCTCGCCGTGGGTGTTGAGCACGGTGACCTTGCGCGTCTTGAGCAGCGACTCGAGGCCCCGGGTGAGCCGATCCACCACCTGCTGCTTGCGGGTCTGGCTGGTGCGCAGGTTGAGGGTGGGCTGGCCCACCTCGACGCCGAACTCCTTGGCGTTGGCCACGGTGCGCAGCACCTCGGCGGTCTGGAGCAGCTCCTTGGCCGGGATGCAGCCCTGGTGCAGGCACGTGCCACCCACCCGGCGCTCCTCCACGATCGCGACGCGGGCACCCGCCGACGCGCCATACAGCGCCGCGGCGTAGCCCCCGGGGCCGCCCCCGAGGACCACCACGTCGAATTGATCGGCCACCTCGGCTCCCTTCGTTGCCGTCATTCTCCCTCACCCGGCGGGTGCGGCCGGCAATCCCCCGTGGCCGACGAGCGCCCCGGTCAGCGGGCGAGCAGGATCCAGACCGCCGAAGCGGCGAGGATCGCGACCGCGCAGAGCGCGGAGAGCGCGATGAGCACCCGGGTCTTCATCCCCTTCATTCTCGCCGCCCTCGCC
>CAZCYE010000120.1:2197-3565 GCA_964502775.1 uncultured Bifidobacteriaceae bacterium
GCGTCAGTAGGCTCGCTGCGTGTCGCAACGTGTCCAGCGTCTGACGGCTGCGGCACGCGCGGTGCTCCCGGAGGGCACGTTCGTGGTCGGGGCCGGGCTCGTCATCGTGGGCCTCTCGGCGTACGGGTTCCAGATCCTGGCCTTCCGCCGGCTCAGCGAGCACGACTACAACGCACTCAACGCGCTCTGGGTGTTCGTGTTCGTGCTCGCACCCGGCTTCTTCCTGCCCCTGGAGCAGGAGGTGGGACGGGCGATGGCCGACCGCCGGGCGCGCAACATCGGGGGTGGCCCCGTCGCTCGCCGCGCCGCCCTCGCCGGGGCGGCCCTCACCATCGCGCTCGCGGTGGTGACCATCGCGGCCGCGCTCGGCACCCCCATCGTCGACGACCTCTTCGCGGGCCATACCGGGCTCGTGGCGTGCCTGGGAATCGCGATCGTCACGTACTGCACGGAGCACCTCACACGGGGCGTGCTCGCCGGTGCGGCGCGCTTCGGGCCGTACGGGTTCGTGCTCGGCGCCGAGGGCGCCATCCGGTTGGCGCCCGTGGTGGTGCTGTGGGCGGCAGGCGTCGATGATCCCGTCTACTACGGCCTGTGCCTGGCGATCCCACCTGCGATCGCCAGCCTGCTGGCGCTCCGCGGCCAGCGCGGGCTCCTCGCGCCGGGGCCCGACGCGCCGTGGTCGGAGCTGTCCACCAACCTCGGCTACCTGCTCTTCGGATCGCTCTTCGCCCAGGCGCTGTCCTACGCGCCGTTCCTCGGCGTCCAGGTCCTCAAGACCGCGGCGGAGAGCAAGCAGGCGTCGAACTTCATCGTCGGTCTGTACCTGGCCCGCATCCCGATCCTGCTGTTCCAGGCCGTGCAGGCCGCGCTGCTCCCCAAGCTCGCGCACCTCGCCGGCGCGGGGCGGGAGGACGACTTCCGCATGGGCCTGCGGCGCCTGCTCACCGTCGTCATCGGTATCGCGGTGGTCGGCGTGATCGCCGCCGGCACGATCGGCCCACCCGTCGGCGAAGTGCTCTTCGGCCACAAGTTCAACCTGGAGCACGAGGATCTCGCCCTGCTGGCCGCGGGCGCGGGCCTGTTCATCATCGCCCTCACGCTCGCGCAGGCGCTGATCGCGCTGCTCGGGCACTCCCGACCGATGGGGGCCTGGATCGCGGGCCTGTGCGTGTTCGTGATCGTGACCAGCGTCTCCACCGACGACCTGTTCCTGCGCGTGGAGCTGGGATCGGCCGCGGGTGCCGGTGCGAGCGTGGCGGTGATGGCCTACATGCTCGCCCAGCGCCTGCGCGCCGGCATCTCGGGCGACAGCCTCCGCACGCTCGTGACCCAGATCGAGCACGAGCCCCTCGAGATCTGACCGGG
>CAZCYE010000121.1:0-3489 GCA_964502775.1 uncultured Bifidobacteriaceae bacterium
GCGCGGCTGGGCCGCGCCCGAGCGCGCCGGCCACGAGGGTGCGAGCGAAGCCGCCCCGGAGGGCCAGCGGATGCCCGGCGCGCCGAGCCGTTGGAACGCGGACAAGGACCTGGCGTGGACGCCGTTGCGCCCGGAGCTCGTGGCCGAGGTCAACTACGAGCACCTCCAGGGTGACCGGTTCCGCCACAACGCGCGCTTCGTGCGCTGGCGGCCCGATCGCGATCCCGCGTCGTGCACCTACGAGCAGCTCGAGACACCGGTCCCGGTGGAGCTGCGCGAGGTGTTCACGACCTGAGCCCCGCGGTGATCAGTCGGGCCGCTCGGGCCGCTTGGCCCGGCTCGGCTGCACGCGGGTGGGCTCGCCGCGCTGCTTCGGGAAGTGGGGCGGCCACGGCTCGTCCCCGAGCCCCTCGGTCTCGTCGCGGGTCGCGAGGTCGAGGAGCGCCTCGAGCGAGTACGACGTGTCGTCGATCGCCGCGCCGGGATCGCCGATGGCCCGGAAGCGCTCCGGCACTGTCGCGATGGTGAGGTCGCCGGGCTCGGCGTCGTCCACCTCGCTCCACTCGAGCGGGCACGAGACGCGGCCCTCGGGATTGGCGCGCACCGAGTACGCGGACGCGACGGTGCGGTCACGCGCGTTCTGGTTGTAGTCGATGAACACCCGCTCGCCGCGTTCCTCCTTCCACCACTTCGAGGTGGCGAGGTCGGGGACGCGCCGCTCGATCTCTCGGGCCAGGGCCAGCGCGGCGCGCCGCACCTCGGTGAAGTCCCAGCGGGCTTCGATGCGCACGTTCACATGGATGCCCCGGGAGCCCGACATCTTGGGGAAGCCGACCAGGCCGTGGGCCTCGAGGACCTCGCGCACGACGCGGGCGATCTGGCGCACCGTGGCGAACTCGACGCCGGGCTGCGGGTCGAGATCCACGCGCAGCTCGTCGGGGTGGTCCACGTCCGCGCGTCGCACCGGCCACGGGTTCAGGTCGAGGCAGCCCAGGTTGGCCGCCCACACGATGTGGGCCACGTCCACCGGGCACAGCTCGTCGGCATGGCGACCCGAGGGGAACGTCACCCGCACCGTCTCGATCCATTCGGGGCGTTTGACCGGCACGCGCTTCTGGAAGAACGGCTCGGCCGTTGCCCCGTCGGGGTAGCGCTTGAGCACGGTGGGTCGCTCGAGCACGCCCCGGAGCGCGCCGTCGCCGACGGCCACGTAGTAGCGGGCCAGGTCGAGCTTGGTCTCGCCCCGAGCCGGGAAGAACACCTTGTCGGGGTTGGTGATCCGAACCTCGTGTCCGGACACCTCGAGATCTACCGGCGGCGGGGCGGCCATCACTCCAGGGTACGTAGCCGGCGATGGGGCGAACCGCCTCGGCCGGCCCACGGACCCATCTGGTATTCTCGCTCCCAGTTCTGTTGGTGTGAGCGGCTTCGGCCGTCGGCGACGTGGGCACATCGCCCACGTTTTTTCTTGAGGCAGCGCGGCCGCGCCCCCGGGCTCGGTACCGGGCCGCGTGGCGAGGTGCCCGAGGAGGTGGGCGGTGATGGCGGAGAACCTGGATGCGCTCTCCGCCACCGTCGAGCCGGTTCTCGCTGGCCTCGGACTCGAGTTCTACGACCTCGAGTTCGTGGGTACCGGCAGCGCCCAGGTGCTGCGGGTCAGCATCGACCGTGAGGGCGGCGTCGACCTCGACACGATCACGGCCGCCAGCGAGGCGGTGTCACGCCTCCTCGACGCGCCCGACGCCCCAGCACCGCCGGGCCGCTACACGCTCGAGGTCTCGAGCCCCGGGTTGGAGCGCAAGTTGCGCACGCCCGAGCACTTCCGGCGGGCGATCGGCTCTGAGCTGTCGGTCAAGACGCGCGTCGAGGACAGCGTGGAACGCCGCCACGGCGTCCTGACCGGAGCCGACGACGCCGGCATCCTCGTGGACTTCGGTGCCGGGCCCGAACGAGTTGGCTACGACGACGTGATCCAGGCCCGCACCGTGTTCGAGTGGGGCGGCCAGGAGTCGGGCGGCGCGTCTCGGGACCGGGCCCGAGGCGGTCGGCGGATCGGGGCCGCGCAATGAACTCCGACATGATGGAGGCGCTCGAGAACATCGAGCGCGAGAAGGGCATCTCCATCGAGATCATGCTCGAGGCCCTGGCCAACGCGCTCGTGACCGCATACAAGCGGATGCCGAACGCGGCCGAAGAGGCGCTCGTCGAGATCGACATCGAGACCGGCGACATCCACGTCATCGCCCAGGAGCTCGACGAAGAGGGCCAGGTGGTGCGCGAGTGGGACGACACCCCGAACGACTTCGGGCGCATCGCCGCGCAGACCGCCAAGCAGGTGATCCTGCAACGAATCCGTGACGTGGAGCGCGAGAGCAAGTACGAGGAGTACGCGGGCAAGGAAGGCGAGCTGGTGACGGGCATCATCCAGCAGACCGACCAGCGCTACACGTTGCTCGACCTGGGCCGCGTCGAGGCGCTGCTCCCGCAGGCCGAGCAGGTGCAGAACGAGCGCTACGAGCACGGCGCGCGCCTCAAGGCCTACATCGTGGAAGTGCGGAAGACGGCCAAGGGTCCCCAGATCGTGGTCTCGCGCACCCATCCCGGTCTGGTGAAGCGCCTCTTCGAGCTCGAGGTTCCCGAGATCGTCGACCAGGTCGTGGAGATCAAGGCCATCGCCCGTGAGCCGGGCCACCGCACCAAGATCTCGGTGGTCTCCAATGACGCGCACGTCGACCCGGTGGGTGCATGCGTGGGCGCGCGGGGCTCGCGGGTCCGCATGGTGGTCAACGAGCTGCGGGGCGAGAAGGTCGACATCGTCCCTTACAGCGACAATCCTTCGGAGTTCGTGCTCAAGGCACTGGCGCCGGCGCGCGTGCGCGAGGTGCGGATCCACGAGGACACCGGTACGGCCGAGGTGATCGTGCCCGACTTCCAGCTCTCGCTCGCCATCGGCAAGGAAGGCCAGAACGCGCGTCTGGCCGCGCGGCTCTCGGGTTGGCGCGTCGACATCAAGAGCGAGACCCAGCTCCAGGAAGAGAGCACCGGGCCCCCCGCGGTCGAGTATGCCGAGGGTGAGTGGGTCACCAGCCCGACCGGCGAGCTGGTCTGGCAGCCCGCGGAGGGCGGCGACGCCATCTCCGCGGCCGATGCCGGCTACGCCGGCGCGGCGCCGGCCGCCCCCACCGAGCCCAAGCCGGAGATCAAGCCGGCGACCGACGGGGAGACGAAGCCGGAGCCCAAGGCGGAGACCGACGGGGAGACGAAGCCGGAAGCCGGGGCTGAGGCCCCAGTCGAGGCTCCGGTCGAGGCAGCAGTCGAGGCCAAGCCCGAGGCGGAGACCGATGCCGGGGTACCCGACCCCGGCGCCGACGAGGTGCGCGCGCCGGCCGACGACAACGCATGACCCGCAACCACCCGCCCCGGCGCACCTGCGTCGGCTGCCGCCGGGTGGCGGACGCCGACCTGCTCGTGCGGCTGTCGCTCGACGCG
>CAZCYE010000122.1:0-3452 GCA_964502775.1 uncultured Bifidobacteriaceae bacterium
CCGCGTCGTGCGTGAGGTTGGTTCGTGGAGACGGAAGGACGTCGAGACCGAGGTCAAGGAGTTGAAGACGGTTTACGCAATCGCGCTTACGGTGCCGTCGAGCGGCGAGCGCTTTGTCATGGAGGCGCTCAAGAACCCTCTCCTCGGCTACCACGGTGTGGCGGCCGACTTGGTAGAGACGCTACGAGCACCCGGCTAGCAGGGCACGCGGCAGCTTCTCAGGTCGTTCACCGAGGAACCCCCTCTTATCGAGACCGCGAGAACACCGCGCGGTCACCTCGGCGCTCCGCAGGCGTCACGTCAGGCACTGCCCATGCCGACCCCTGCGAGGCGTCATGCCCACGACGCTCACCATCGTGCCCTGGCACGACCCCGTGCTCGACACCATCGGTCACGACCCCCGATCCGCGTACGCCGAATCATTCTGGTTACCGACCATCGGCCCGACGGCGCTGCTCCTGCTGCGGCACCTCGCGTCGCGCTTCGACCGCGCGCCCGACGGCATCGAGCTTCGCGTCGTGGATGCCTCGCAGGCGCTCGGGCTCGGCGAACGCGACGGGAACAGCTCACCCATCGTGCGCACCCTCGCCCGGCTCGAGCAGTTCGACCTCGCCTGCCACGATCCCCAGTCGCCCACCGTCGCGGTGCGGCGATACCTTCCGCCGGTGCATCGCCGCCACCTCCGGCGGCTCCCGCTCCAGCTCCAGGCCGCGCACGGCGACTGGGCCCAGGTCCGGGTCGCGGAGCCGTCGAGCGCGGAGGCGCGGCATCGGGCCCGGCGACTCGCCTCCGTGCTCGTGGAGCAGGGCGACATCGAACATGTCGAACGGGTGCTGGCGGCGATCGGCTTCCACCCGGTGCACTGCCACGACGCGGCACGCTGGGCGCACGCAGGCCAACCCACGCCGGAGCGGGATCCAGCCGGCGCGTGACCATGCCCTGAGCCCACGCGGCTCGGCCCCATAGGATCGCCCGTCGATGTCGGTCGAGGCGGGGCATTCAACGGTGTGGCGGTTCCTTCGCACCCGGGGCTGGGAAGCGTTGCCGCTCGTGTACGGGCTCGCGCTGAGCATCCGCGAGTACACGAGGGTCGACGGCCGCCCGCTCCTCCCCGACGTCCAGGGCTTCCTCATCTATGCCGACCGCTTCCCTACCGAGAGCTGGTGGGGAGGGTTCCGCGAGCCCATCTGGACGACGATCCTCGCCGGTCCCGTCGCGATCTTCGGCAAGGACGAGTGGATTCCGCGTGTGCTCGGGATGATCTCCTTCCTCGCGCTCGTGTTCGTGGTCCAGTACGTCGCCCGTCGTTTCTTCGGGCGAGGGTGGGCGTTCCTCGCGGCGATCTCGGTGGCGGCGAGTCCTTGGTTCGTCTCCTACTCGGTGTCGGGTCTCCGCGAGGCGGCGACCGCCGCACTCGTCGTGGCCTTCGGCTACTGGGTCTGGCGAGGGCCGGGCTCGCGACGCGAGTGGATCCTCCTCGGAGTCTTTGTCGCGTTCATGGCGCTGCTGCGCTGGGACACGCTCGTGCTGACCGTTCCCACGTTCGCGATCGCCGCGGTCATCCGGCGCTTGGATTGGAGAACCGCCCTGGCCACCGTCGTGCTGGCCGCCGGGATCGTGGCTCCCCTCGTGGTCGGGAACGCGGTCATCAACGACGACCCCTTCCACCAATCGAACGCGGCCGCACACTTCTACCGGAACCTCGAGTTCGCCGGTCAACCGGGCTTCCCCACGCAGCGCCAGTTCGAGAAGGACCCCTTCCGCGGGCCACCGGAGACGTGGCTCGAATACGTCTTCGACCGCCACAGCTTCGGCGAGGTCTTGGAACGCTTCGTCAAGGCGCCCGTGTTCGATCCCATCGCCGTCGCGGGCAACGCGGTGTCCTACCCAGATCCGCCGCCGATCACGAACGCGCCCACACTCGACGTGCTCAACGAACCCCGAACCTTGCTGCCGTGGTTGCTGTTCGCAGGAGGAGTCGCGGGCGGCGTCCTTTTGATTCGTCGAGGGCGCTGGCCATTCGCCCTGCTCCTCTTGCTCGCGACGCTGCAGCACTTCCCGGTGATCCAGCTCCCGAAGTACGAGCTCCGGCTCGAGATGACCGTGTGGCCGCTGCTGGTGCTGGCCAACATCGAGTCCGCCCGGTGGCTCCTCCACTGGGTGGGGCACAACCTCGGGCGAAGTCCGGCTCGGAATTCCCGACCGATCGGATAGCGTTTAGACAGGGGATGGCCCCCCGAGAGCGAACCGAAGGTGGCAATGGCCGGTTTTCGTGACCTTCTGAACCAGGCCAAGGAGCGGATCCGCGAGGTCGACCCGGCGACCGCGGAGGCGGTCCTCGGCGAGGCGGAGTTCCTCGACGTCCGCGAGCAGGACGAGTACGAGCAGGGCACGATCCCGGGGGCCACCTTCATCCCCCGCGGCCACCTCGAGAGCCAGGTGGAGAGCCGCCTGCCCGACAAGACGCGCCCCGTCGTCGTGTACTGCGCGGGCGGGGTCCGCTCCGCGTTCGCCGCCGACACCCTCGGCACGCTCGGCTACACCGACGTCGTCTCGCTCAACGGTGGCTTCGGTCGGTGGAAGAACGAAGGGCGGCCCTGGGTCACGCCGACCGCCCTCCAGCCCGAGCAGCGCATTCGGTACGCCCGGCACCTCCTGCTCCCGGAGGTCGGCGAGACCGGCCAGCAGCGCCTGCTCGAGTCCAGGATCCTCCTGCTCGGCGCCGGCGGCCTCGGATCACCGGCGGCGCTGTACCTCGCCGCGGCGGGCGTGGGGACGCTGGGCATCGTGGACATGGACGTGGTGGACGCGTCGAACCTCCAGCGGCAGATCCTGCACAACGTCGAGCGTCTCGGTGAACGCAAGGTCGACTCGGCGAAGAAGACGCTCACCGCGCTCAACCCTGACGTCGACGTCGTGACCTACGACGTGCGCTTCGGTGCCGACAACGTGCTGGACATCGTCGACGGCTACGACGTGATCGTGGACGGCACCGACAACTTCCCCACCCGCTACCTCCTGAACGACGCGTCACTCCTCAAGCGCATCCCCGTGGTGCACGGGTCGATCTTCCGCTTCGAGGGCCAGGTGACGGTGTTCGACCCGTACAACGGGCCCTGCTACCGCTGCTTGCTCCCCGAGCCTCCACCGCCGGAGCTCGCGCCGAGCTGCGCGGAAGCCGGGGTGCTCGGGGTGCTCCCGGGCATCGTGGGCTCGATCCAGGCGCTGGAGGCGATCAAGATGGTCCTCGACCTCGGCGACCCCCTCGTGGGCCGCCTCCTCGCCTACGACGCGCTCGAGGAGAGCTTCCGGACCTTCAAGGTGCGGCGGGACCCGAAGTGCCCCTCGTGCGGTGAGGACGCGGGGCCGATCGTGATCGCCGAGTACGACGAGCACTGCCTCCCGCACGCGGTGCTCGCCGACGGGACCAGCACGGCTCACTGACGGGCGCG
>CAZCYE010000123.1:0-3448 GCA_964502775.1 uncultured Bifidobacteriaceae bacterium
AGGCTCGTGGGCGTAGCTCGAGATGCGACCACGATCATGGAGATCTCGGCTGCGTTCGAGAATGAAGGCTTTCGCGGTCAGTTCGGATCGGGCGAGCGCGGCGAGGTCGAGTGCTTCACCTGTAAGCGCCACTCACCAGCGGAATCCATGGCCGTCGAACATCTCCGCCGGCTCGAGGGGGCATCCGACCCGTCCGACATGCTCGCGATCGTTGCGTTGACCTGCCCGCACTGTGACACGCCGGGCACGCTGATCCTGAACTACGGTCCGGTAGCCACCGCCGAGGACGACACGATCCTGCGTCGACTCGAGCAGTCGCCTCCGCCCGACCCTGCCTCGACATCTGTGTGACGCAACAAGTGCCAGCCGGGCACCCTTCGCGACGAGACGCGTGGTGGGCCCGCGAGAATGAGCCGCTCGTCCATAGTTACTCCGCAAGCCGCGTAGAGGCTGAGAAGTGCCTGCTTCTGGCTCCGCGATGCTCGGGCCGTCGAACATGTCAGATTGACCAATAGGCGGTTGACTGAGATCTCCCCGGTTGGGTCCCCGACTCGCTAGCACTAGAAACTGGCGTTCGCGGGCTGGCACATAACACTGGGGCGCGTGGCGCTCTCCCATCGAGCTGAACCTCAACGTCGCGTGCCATCCACCCTCAGCTCGTTTCACTACGACCCCGATCGCCATCGAGCCGATGAAAATGGCTACCACGATGAGGTCGGTGGGTTCGTCAACCCTGACCAAACGCCGCGCCTCAACCGCTCTCGGGCCGACGACGGTTTCAGAATCTCACGTGTGCGATGGCGTACGCTCGGTTCCATGCAACGCCAGTCATGCCTCACCAAGGGCTGCTACGCCACCTTTGACGTGAGTCCGGCTGACAAGAGCAAGGTCCGGCATTGCAATCGGGCGGGCCCGCAGGGCGGTCATGCGCATCGGTGGGATGGGCACCGCTGGCAGGTTGTAGCCGGAGAAATGGAGCACGACCGCAGTTAGTCCACGGTCGAGCGCTAAGCCCGGTCGACCTCCTTGGCGATGCGGTCACCGACCTCCTTGTCGATGTTGCGCCAGTACTCGAACGCGCGCTCCAGGACCGGCTCGGACACCCCGTCGCTGAGGTGCCCTGCGACGTTGGACACGAGCCGATCACGCGCCTCGTTATCCATGACATCACGTACGAGTGTGCCGGCCTGACCCCAATCGTCGTCGTCCTCATGCAGCGTGTACGCCGCGTGGATGAACTCACCGCTTGCATCCCACTTCTCCGCGTAGGGGAAGCGCTGCGGATCAGCCGTCGGGCCGCTCTTCGAGTTCGGCGCATACACAGGGTCGGACACGTTCTGCACCCGCATCGCCCCGTCCTTGCTGTAGCTGTGCACTGGCACCTTGGGCGAGTTCACCGGGATCTGCTTGTAGTTGACCCCTATGCGGGCGCGGTGAGCGTCGGCGTAAGAGAAGACGCGGGCGAGCAACATCTTGTCCGGACTCACACCGATCCCGGGCACGAGGTTGTTCGGCTCGAAGGCCGCCTGCTCGATCTCGGTGTGGAAGTCGGTCGGGTTGCGATTCAGGGTCAGCCGGCCGACCTCGTGCAGTGGGTAGTCGCCGTGCGGCCACACCTTGGTCAGATCGAAGGGGTTGAACCGGTAGGTCCGGGCCTCCTCGAAGGGCATGATCTGCATCCTCAGTGTCCAAGTGGGATGGTCACCCCGCTCGATCGACTCGAACAAGTCACGCCGGTGGTAGTCGGCGTCTACACCGGCGAGCCGGTCGGCCTCCTCCTGGGTGAGGAAGTCAACGCCCTGGTCGGTCTTGAAGTGGTACTTCACCCAGTACCGCTCGCCGGCAGCGTTGACCCACATGTAGGTGTGGCTGGAGTACCCGTTCATGTGGCGCCAGGTCTTGGGGATGCCGCGGTCTCCCATCAGCAAGGTGACCTGATGAGCCGACTCGGGCGACAACGTCCAGAAGTCCCACTGCATGTCGTGGTCGCGCAGCCCGGAGTCCGCGCGCCGCTTCTGCGAGCGGATGAAGTGCTGGAACTTCATCGGGTCGCGAACGAAGAACACAGGGGTGTTGTTGCCCACCATGTCGTAGTTGCCCTCGGACGTGTAGAACTTCAGCGCGAAGCCGCGCGGGTCACGCCAGGTGTCCGGGCTGCCGCGCTCGCCAGCCACGGTGGAGAACCGGATCAACGTGTCCGTCTTCGTGTCCGGCTGGAACACTGCAGCCTTGGTGTAGGCGCTCACGTCGCTGGTCACGTCGAAGTGGCCGAAGGCGCCAGCACCCTTCGCGTGCGGCTGACGCTCCGGGATCCGCTCTCGGTTGAAGTTCGCCATCTGCTCGATGAGGTAGTGATCCTGCAGCAGGACCGGGCCGTCTGGCCCCACCGTGAGGGAGTGCTCGTCGCTGGGCACCGGGATTCCGGCGTCGGTCGTCGTGGGTGGGCGAGGGTCCTGATCGCGCATCGTTGCCTCCTGCTCGATCGAGCGCCCGCCGCCGGAGACGGCGGTCCCAGCGCGCCGATGGTAGGTCAGGCCGGCGACGGCTCCCACCCCTCGGCCCGACGACTATTTCAAAATAGACACCAAAGCGGCCAGTGTTCCCCTGGTCAATGGGCGCAGCTCTTGCCCGAGCCGCCACGGAGGACTAACACTTCGCAACGAAGTACTCAACCTTGGAGACCTATTCGCGAAGGGGCAGCGATGGCCGATAAGGGTGGGCTCAGTCGAGTCGAGCGGGCGGCACGCGCTGCCCGTGAGCGGTTCAGGAGTGAAGCCGAGGAGTACCTAAGGCCGCACTTGCAACCGGGCGAGAGGATCGTGGCCATGCTCGCCAAGGCCACGACGATGGCCGTATACCCCTTCGTCGGCCTCATTCAATTGTTCTGGATGCGCGCTTACACGGTCGTTGTGACGGACCGGCGCGTGATCTTCCTTCGCCTCGGCCTCTCTAAGTGGCAGCCGCGCGCCATCGAAGGTGAGTTCCCTCGTGAGCAGGTTCACGTTAGGGAGTGGTTACCAAAGACATCCCGTGTAACTGGCACAGGCCTGGCTGTTCTCGTGCTCGACCGGGCTGGGGAGCCCCTCAAGTTGCGACCCGATCCGTACGCGGGCGGCGAGGAGCTGGTTGAGGCACTCGGCGGCGTCACCCAACGAACGGGTTGAACGGAGCGGTCAGGGCGACGATCAGCCAGACAACTAGCCCTCAGTGAGCCCGGGCTTCGATGCTTAGAGGGCCTGACCAGACCGTCCATGATCGGGGAAATTCAGCGGAGGTGCGCGATGGCGAAGGGATCGGAGAGGTGGATCCAACGTCTCCGCAAGGTCACCGAACCCCATTGTGGTGAGCCTGTGCTGTCCGCCGCCGTCGTGCAGCCTCTCGGTCGCGAAGGTTCTCGGTTCCTCACCGGGCTGTCACCGATCGCCGGTTCTCTGAAGCGCCGTGACGT
>CAZCYE010000124.1:0-3446 GCA_964502775.1 uncultured Bifidobacteriaceae bacterium
GGGTTGGGCTCGGTGTAGGTCCCGAGCACGGAGCCGTCCACGGCGTCGAGCTCCACCAGGCCCCGCATCGTGGGGGGCTCGTCGGCGCTGTACACGAGGATGCGCCACGTGGGCCGCGATCGCAGTCCTCGCCAGGTCAGCTGGGCGGATGCGTGCCCGACCGGGAAGCCCGCGGCCCGGCTCGCCCGCACGAGCGCCTCGGTCTGGTCGATCCCGAGGTCGAACGCGGTCCAGCCGTGGTATGCCGCCACGAGCGCCAGGCCCAGGGCCGCGCCCAGCAACCCCGCGTTGCCACTCGCGGCCCACCCACCGAGCGCGCCCAACCCCACCACACCCAGGCAGGCGGCGGCGAGGCGGCGGCGCCGGGGAGTCGGGAAGAGGTGCGGGCCCACCAGGGCGGTGACGTCGAGCTCGTCGGGGAGCGTGTCGGGTTCTTGGTCGCGCTCGCTGCTCGCCGGGATACCCGGCTCGCGGTCGCTCGGCTGCTCCGACTCCCGGGACGCTCGCCTGCTCGTCATGTCGGCCACGCGGCGCGGAGCCGCTCCAGGGTCTGGTCCAGCGACTCGGGGAGCACGCGGGCCTCGGCCACCGTGGTCATGAAGTTCGTGTCGCCGCCCCAGCGTGGGAGCACGTGCACATGCACATGGCCGAGGACGCCCGCACCGGCGGCGCGGCCCAGGTTGATGCCGACGTTCACCCCGTCGGGCGCGTATGCACCTTTGAGACTGGTGATCGCCCGCTGCACGGTCGCCATGAGGCCGGACGCCTCCACGGCGTCGAGCCCCTCGAGCTCGGGCTCGTGACGTCGCGGCACCACCAGGAGGTGACCGGACGTGTACGGGTACGCGTTGAGCACTGCGAAGGTGGTGTCGTCGCGCGCCACGACCAGCCCGGCGTCGAGATCGGCGTCACCCAGCGTGCAGAACAGGCACTCGGTGGGGGGCCCGTCGTTGGTGACGGTGTCGATGTACGACGCCCGCCAACCGGCCCAGAGGTGATCGAGGCTCACCGCCGCGTCCCCTTCATCGGCTTCATCGCCTTCATCGGTGGGCGTGCACGTCGGCCAGGGCGTCGAGCACGAAGCGGTCGAGCTCCACCCCCCGTTCAGGGTCGTCGCGGTCGCGCCGGTTCACACCCACGGTGCCCGCGACCGCGTCGTCGTCGCCCACCACGAGCACGTACGGGACCTTCTCCAGCTTGGCCCGCCGCACCCGCGCCCCGAGGGTGTCGGCGTGCGCGTCCAGCACCTCGACCCGCAGGCCCTCGGCGCGGAGGCGCTCGCCCACGCTCGCCGCGTACGGATCGTGGCGGTCGGCCACGCCCAGCACGCTCACCTGCACCGGAGCAAGCCACACCGGGAACGCCCCGGCGTAGTGCTCCAGGAGAATTCCGAAGAAGCGCTCCACGGAACCGAAGAGCGCCCGGTGGATCATGACCGGCTGGTGGCGCTCGTTGTCGGCGCCGACGTACTCGAGGTCGAAGCGGCCCGGGAGCTGGAAGTCGAGCTGGATCGTGGACATCTGCCATTCCCGGCCGATGGCGTCACGGGCCTGGACCGAGATCTTCGGCCCGTAGAAGGCACCACCCCCTTCGTCGACCACGAGCTCGAGCTCGAGCTGCTCGGCGACGGACCGCAGGGCGGCGGTGGCCTCCTCCCACTCCTCGTGCGCCCCCACCGCCTTGTCCTCCGGTCGGGTGGACAGCTCCAGGTAGAAGTCGGAGAGACCGAAGACCGCGAGCAGGTCGAGGACGAACACGAGCAGCGAGTGCAGCTCGTGCGCCATCTGCTCCTTGGTGCAGAAGATGTGGGCGTCGTCCATGGTCAGGCCCCGAACGCGCGTGAGTCCGTGCACGACCCCCGACTTCTCGTGGCGGTACACCGTGCCGAACTCGAACAGGCGAAGTGGGAGCTCGCGGTATGACCGCTGGCGGCTCCGATAGATGAGGATGTGGAACGGGCAGTTCATCGGCTTCAGGTAGTAGTCGCCGCTGTCGAGCTCCATCGGGGGGAACATCCCCTCGGCGAACCACTCGAGATGGCCCGACGTCTCGAAGAGCTGCTTCTTGGCGATGTGCGGCGTGTTCACGAACTGGTAGCCGGCCGACTCGTGGCGTTGACGTGAGTACTCCTCCATCACCCGCCGGACGATGCCGCCCTTGGGGTGGAACACGGGCAGGCCCGACCCGATCTCCTCGGGGAACGAGAACAGGTCAAGCGCGGCGCCGAGGCGCCGGTGATCCCGTCGCTCCGCTTCCTCGAGCCGCACGATGTGGGCCGCGAGCGCCTTCTCGGATTCCCACGCGGTGCCGTAGATGCGCTGGAGCTGAGGGCCGTGCTCGTCCCCCCGCCAGTAGGCGCCCGCCACGCGCAGCAGGCGAAAGGCTCCGAGGCGAGCGGTCCGGGACACGTGGGGGCCGCGGCACAGGTCCACGAACTCGGTGCCGTCGGGCCGCGGGTTGCGGTACACGCTGATGACGTTCCCGGCGCCCACCTCGGAGTCGTCGACGTTGCGGATGATGTCCTGCTTGTACCCCTGACCGTCGAAGCGCGCGAGCGCCTCGTCGCGGGTCACTTCCTCGCGCACGAACGGCTGATCCTGCGCGACGAGCTCGCGCATCCGGGCTTCGATGCGCTCGAGGTCACCGTCGGTGAAGTGCGCGCCGCCGGGAAGCTCGAAGTCGTAGTAGAAGCCGTCGGCGATCGCAGGGCCGATGGCGTACTGCGCGCCCGGGAACAGGTCGGTCACGGCCTGGGCCAGCACGTGCGCGGTCGAGTGGCGCAGCACCTCACGGCCCTCATCGGTCGCGGGGGTGACGATCTCGATCGTGCCGTCCCGGTCGAGCTCGTGGTCGAGGTCCACCCACGCGCCGTCGAAGCGGGCGGCCAGTGCGTCCTTCGCCAGCCGCTTCCCCACCGCCGCGGCGAGGGCCGCCGCGGTGGAGCCGCGCGGCATCACGCGTTGCGAGCCGTCGGGCAGGGTCAACGTGATGGTGTCAGTCGGGTCGCTCATCGGCTCGTTTTCATCGGGTCGTTCATTGGGGCGCTCCGAGATCCACGCCGAGGAGTGCAGCCAGGTCCGTCAACTCGGCCGGGGCGCCGACGTCGCCCATTCCGCTGCCCTCGGACAGGATCGCGCTCGCGAGGTCGTCGAGCGCGTCCAGCGCGCGCGGGGTATCGAGGTCGGAGTCCAGCGCCTCGCGGACCCGAGCCGCGAACGGACGCGGGTCGGGACCGGTCTCTGCTTGCCCCGCCGCGAACAGACGGTGCAGCAGCGCCACCCCCTCGTCCAGGTCCGTGTCGTACCACTCGAAGCCGGCCCGATAGTGGTGGCGCATCATGGCCAGGCGGATCGCGCGCGCATCGGTGGTCCCGAGGAGGTCGCTCACGAAGACGAGGTTCCCGAGCGACTTGCTCATCTTCTCGCCCTCGTAGCTCACCATCGCCG
>CAZCYE010000125.1:0-3261 GCA_964502775.1 uncultured Bifidobacteriaceae bacterium
CTCTTGGTCGCGCTCGCTGCTCGCCGGGGTACCCGGCTCGCGGCCGCTCGCCTGCTCCACAACTTCGATGCCCATCGACCGGGCCGTCCCCGCCACCTGGGCCATCGCCCCGTCGATGTCGATGGCATTGAGGTCGGGCATCTTGGTCTCGGCGATCTTGCGCACCTGGGCGCGGGTCACCGAGCCCACCTTCTCGGTCCGGGCGTTCTGAGCCCCCTTCTCCACGCCCGCGGCCTGACGCAGCAGGAACGGCGTGGGCGGGGTCTTGGTGACGAACGTGAACGAGCGATCCTCGAAGACCGAGATCTCGGCCGGGATCACCATGCCCCGTTGGCTCTCCGTGGCCGCGTTGTACGCCTTGCAGAAGTCCATGATGTTGATCCCGTGCGGACCGAGCGCGGTGCCTACGGGAGGCGCCGGCGTTGCCTGGCCTGCCGGGATCTGGATCTTGACGATCGCGGCCAGCTTCTTCTTCGCCATCGGTCTTCCCCGCTCCCGGTCCGGCCCTACAGCTTCGCGACTTGGCCGAACTCGAGCTCGACCGGCGTCTCACGCCCGAAGATGTTGACGAGCACCTTGAGCTTGGACCGGTCGACGTCGATCTCGGCGATCGCCCCGTTGAAGTCGGCGAAGGGGCCCGTGACCACCCGCACCTGCTCGCCCTCCTCGAACTCCACTCGGGGTCGCACCTTCTTCTCGGTCACCTGACCCTCGGGCTTGGCTACGCCCAGGATGTCCTCGACTTCCTTGCGTGACAGCGGCACCGGCTTCGAGCCGCTCGGGCCCACGAAGCCGGTCACGTTCGGCGTGTTGCGCACGACGTACCAGGAGTCGTCGTCGAGGTCCATGCGCACCAGCACGTAGCCGGGGAACACCTTCTTCTGGACGACCCGGCGCTGGCCGCCCTTGAACTCGATCACGTCCTCCATGGGGATGACGACCTCGAAGATCCGCTCCTCCACGTGCATCGAGCGGATGCGGTTGGCGAGGTTGGACTTCACCCGGTTCTCGTACCCGGCGTAGGTGTGCACCACGTACCAGTCACCGGGACGGTCGAAGGGGCTCGGCTCCATCCGCACTTCGTCGACCTCGTCGACATCGGCCTCACCGGCATCGGGCTCGCCGTCAGGCGCACCGGCATCGGCCGCACCGGCATCGGGGGTTTCGGAGATCACGCCCACCAGCTCCGCCGACGCGTCGAGCGCAGGCGCGGCCGCCTCGGGATCGGGCTGCTCCGACGGCGCCGACGCGAGCGCGTCCGCGTCGGCAGGGGCGTCGGTCGGAGTGTCGACCGGGGCGTCGGACGGGGCGTCGAACTCGATGGCCATGTCAGTCGAAGAGGAACAGCACGAACTTCGACGACACGTAGTCGAAGCCGAACACGAGCGAGGTCATGAACACCACACACACGAGCACGACCATCGTGGAGTTGAAGACCTCGCGGCGGGTGGGCCAGTTGACCTTGCGGAGCTCGGCATTGGCCTCGCTGATGTACCGGCGGGGGCCGGTGCGCTCCTTACGAGCCTTCTCGGCGCCCAGCTGTGCTCGTGTTCGGCGCTCGGGCGCGCGGGGCTGATCCGTGCCCTGGCGCTGCATGAGACGCTTGGTTTGTCGGTTCACTTCGCGGAGCTCCGAAGGGTGCGGGGGCAGCCTGCGCAGGGCAGGAGGGACTCGAACCCCCAACCGCCGGTTTTGGAGACCGGTGCTCTACCAGTTGAGCTACTGCCCTCTGGGGGTACCCGGCCTACCGTCGCCCGGGGGCCAGGACGACGAGGATAGCAGTGGCCCGCCGAGCGGCTCCGGGCGGACACGCGCGGCCGGAGTCACCCGGACGCCCAGGACCAGACGAACCGCCGTCAGTGCGCGATGGCAGTGCCCCGGCGCCGGACGCGGCGCACGTACACCATCGCCGCGGTGCCTCCGGCGGCCGCGAGCGCGCCCACGATCGCCCCCGCGTAGGCCACGCGCCGCCCCGTGAGCACCGAGGTGATCGCTCGGCGCTCGGTCGCCTCGCTGATGCTGGCCAGCGTCTGGGCGAGCAGACCCGGCGCGGGCTCGAGGTACTGGGTGCGCAGGAGCCGCAAGCCTCGCAACATGCGCCGGTAACGGGCGAGCTCGGCCTGGCAGCGCAGACACTCCTGGACGTGACGCTGGACGGGCAGTGACACCGCCTCGTTGGCGTCCACGGCGCCGGGCAGCGCGAGCGCGACATCCTCACATCGCATGGACTTCTCCCTGGTCTCGTTCATCCTCGGCGCCGTAGAGCAGGTCGCGCAGACGCTTGCGGCCCCGGTGCAGACGCACCTTGGCCGCCGTCACCGAGATCCCCAGCTCCTGGGCGATGGCCTCGTGAGAGAGGCCGTACACGTCCTTCAGTACCACGAGCGAGCGCAGGGTCGCCGGCAGCCGCTCGAGGGCGGCACCCAGCTCCCGCAGACCCGCGTGGGTCTCGGCCAGTTCATCCGGGTGCGCCTCGACGCCGGCCTCGATCGGCTCGTCGACGTCGGCAAGGTTGCTGACCCGATCGCGGCGGCGGCGCTGCAAGGCGGTGTACGCCGTGTTGGCCGTGATCCGGTACATCCAGGTGGAGAACCGCGCGTCGCCACGAAAGCGGGGAAGGCCCTTCCAAGCTCGGAGGTATGCCTCCTGGACCACGTCGCGTGCGTCCTCCTCGTGACCGGTGAGGCGAACGGCCAGGGTGTAGGTGTCGACGTAGGTCCGCCGCACCAGCTCGTCGAATGCCGCCCGGTCACCGGACCGGGCTTGCTCGACGAGCGCTGCCAGCTCGTCTCGCTCGCCGGATGGCTCGTGTGTGGTCATAGGACTTGGCAAAAGCCTGACGGGTTACCTACGGCGATGCCAATCCCGACCCAGCCGCAACGATCCCGGGCCGGTGGCTCGGGTCGGTCGCTCCTGCTGGCGGGCCCACGAGGCAAGCCGACGGGACGGGCGCCACGGCCCTGCCCGAGCCTGAGCGGGCCCGGTGACTCCCGAGACCGGGCGTCGGAGTGGCTACCGCGTCTCCTTGTGGAGCGTGTGCTTGCGATCGAAGCGGCAGTACTTCTTCATCTCGATGCGCTCGCGGTCGTTGATCTTGCTCTTCATGGTGATGTAGTTGCGGCGCTTGCACACCTCGCACGCCAAGGTGACCTTCACCCGCTTGTCGCTGGCCATCGTTGCCCTGCTCCTCGTTCCCTACTTGTTGATTACTTGTTGATTTTGGTGACTCGGCCGGCGCCGACGGTGCGTCCGCCTTCGCGG
>CAZCYE010000126.1:0-3211 GCA_964502775.1 uncultured Bifidobacteriaceae bacterium
GAACAACTTCCCCGAGTTCACGGGCCGGCTCTGCCCGGCACCGTGCGAAGCCGCGTGCGTGCTCGGCATCAACCAGGATCCGGTCGCCATCAAGCAGGTCGAGGTGGAGATCGTCGATCGGGCCTGGGCCGAAGGCTGGATCCAGCCGGTAATGCCGTCGGTCACCACGGGCACCCGCGTCGCCGTGGTCGGCTCGGGGCCCGCCGGCCTCGCCGCGGGGCAGCAGCTCACCCGAGCCGGGCACTCCGTGGTCGTGTTCGAGCGGGATGACCGCCTCGGTGGCCTGCTTCGCTACGGCATCCCCGAGTTCAAGCTCGAGAAGCGCCACGTCGATCGGCGCCTGGACCAGATGCGCGCCGAGGGCACCGAGTTCCGCGTCGGCGCCAACGTGGGGGTGAACGTCGGGCTGGACGAGCTGCGCGCCTTCGACGCGATCGTCCTGGCCGGTGGGGCGACGGCGTGGCGCGACCTTCCCATCCCCGGGCGCGAGCTCGGCGGCATCCACCAGGCCATGGAGTACCTGCCCATCGGGAACCGGGTGCAGCAGGGTGATCTCGCCGAGCCGACGATCACCGCGTCGGGTAAGCGAGTCGTGATCATCGGCGGGGGCGACACCGGCGCCGACTGCCTCGGAACGGTGCACCGCCAGGGCGCCCGCTCGGTGCACCAGCTCGAGATCCTCCCGCGGCCCCCTGACGCGCGCGCGCCCACCAACCCCTGGCCGACCTGGTCGAACATCTTCCGGGTGTCATCGGCGCACGAGGAGGGCGGGGATCGCGTCTACCGCGTGAACACCGAGCGCTTCGTCGGCGACGACGACGGCAACGTACGGGCGCTGCTCGCCCATGAAGTGGAGCTGATGGGCGGGCGCTTCGAGAAGGTCGAGAGCACGGACTTCGAGCTCCCGTGCGAGCTCGTCCTGCTGGCGATGGGCTTCGTGGGCCCGGAGCGCATCGGGATGCTCGAGGGGCTGGGCGTGGACCTCGACGAGCGGGGCAATGTGGCGCGCGATCCCTCGTACATGACCAGCGTGCCCGGCGTGTTCGCGTGCGGCGACATGGGCCGGGGCCAGAGCCTCATCGTGTGGGCGATCGCCGAGGGTCGGTCGTGTGCCGCCGGCGTCGACCGCTACCTCACCGGCGAGACGCTGCTCCCGGTGGCCGTCGAGCCCACGGCCCGCCCCCTGATGTGACCGCTTGATGTGACCGCCCGGCTCGAGGCCTCCCGTCCCCCGGGCAACCTTCTCCCCACGAGGCCGACCTCACGAACCGGGGAGATCAGGCGTTCACATGATGTGAGCTTGCGGCCGTTCGAGGAGGTCGTGTCCGAGCACGGGGCGACCGTGATGCGGGTCTGCCGGGCACTGGTCGGCGTGACCGATGCCGAGGATGCCTGGGCGGAGACGTTCCTCGCCGCGCTGACCGCGTACCCGCGGCTCCGGCCCAACAGCAACGTGAAGGGGTGGCTGGTCACGATCGCCCACTCCAAGGCGATCGATCAGCTCCGGCGCGCGTCACGCTCGGCTCGACCGACCGGGAGCGTCCCCGAGACCCCATGGATCGACGACCACCCAGTCGAACGCGACGAGCGCCTCTGGGGCGCGATGGCGGCGCTGCCGTTCAAGCAGCGCGGGGCAGTCGCCTATCACCACGTGGCCGGGCTGCCCTATGCCGAGGTGGGGGCGCTCCTGGAGACGAGTGAAGCCGCCGCCCGGCGCAGCGCCGCGGACGGGATCGCCGCACTCCGTCGCACCTACCGCACAGGAGGCGAAACATGATGGCGAGCACCCGCGAACCGGACGAGCAGGTCGACGAGCAGGGCGACGAGCAGATGGATGCGCAGATGATGGACGACGTCCTGGGCGGGCTGGCCCCGGACATGACCGCCGACGCCGGGCTCCACGCCCGTCTCGAGGAGCGGGCCGAGCGGGCCGGCATCCTCGATGTCGCCTATCGCACCGTCGACTCCCCCGTCGGACCGCTGCTGCTGGCGGCGACCACGGAGGGCCTGGTGCGGATCGCGTTCGAGCGCGAGGGCCACGACGCCGTGCTCGCCCGCCTGGCGACGGCGATCAGCCCCCGGGTGTTGCGCGCGGCCCACCGGCTCGACCCGGTGGCAACGCAACTCGACGAGTACTTCGCCGGGCACCGGCGGGCCTTCGAGATCCCGACCGACCTCCAGCTCGCTCACGGGTTCCGGCGTACGGTCCTCGACCGGCTGCGCGCCATCCCCTACGGCACCACCGCGAGCTACACGGCCATCGCGGTCGCGGCCGGCAGCCCTCGAGCAACCCGCGCCGTGGGCAGCGCGTGCGCGACCAACCCGCTGCCGCTTGTGGTCCCCTGCCATCGGGTGGTGCGCAGCGACGGCTCGATCGGTCAGTACGGAGGCGGTCCCGAGATCAAGCGCGCCCTGCTCGCGATGGAGGCCGCAGCCTGACGGTGCGCGCCGCTCCCCGGCGGTCACAACTTCACGGTTCGATCCGTCACCCGGTGCCCGTGAGCGCCCGCTCGAAGACCTCGAGGGCGAGGTCGATCTCGTCGTCATCGGCCGTGAGCGGAGGCATCCACCGGATGGTCGTGCCCGCGGCGCCCGCAGTCATGAGCAGCAGCCTGCCCTCGCCGGCGCAGTGCGCGAGGGCTGCCGTGACCCGCGTGGGCTCGTCGAGTTGACACGCCACCATCAGACCGATCCCGCGCACATCGACGATGCACGAGTGCTCGCCCTGCAAGCGCCGCAGTCCGGCGAGCAACCGCTCACCGCGCGCGGTCACGCTGTCGAGGAAGCCCGGCTCCGTCAGGACGTCGATAGTGGCCAGTGCCGCCGCACATCCGATCGGGTTGCCGCCGTACGTGCCGCCGTGGCTCCCCTTCGGCCAACGCTGCATCACGTCGGCCGAGGCGCCGATGGCGCTGAGGGGGAAGCCGGACGCGATGCCCTTGGCCATGATCAGGACATCGGGCCGGACGCCGACGTGCTCGATGGCAAACATCCTCCCGGTGCGCCCGAAGCCGGTCTGCACCTCGTCTGCAAGGAACAGGATCCCCTGCTCGGCACACGTCTCGACGATCGCGTCGAGCAATGCCGGTGGCGCGGGTATGTATCCACCCTCTCCCAACACCGGCTCGATCACGACCGCCGCGGTCTCGGCGGGGCTTGTTTGGGTGGTGAAGAGCCGTCGGAAGCCGGAGACGCAGGCATCCACGTCGGC
>CAZCYE010000127.1:0-3178 GCA_964502775.1 uncultured Bifidobacteriaceae bacterium
GGGCGCGGCCCAGCCGCGCCACGGGTGGCCGTCGAGCGCGTCGACCTCGTAGGGCGCCACGTCCTTGGCCAGCTGCACGCGCAGCGGCGCCGCGAAGCTGCTGGCGACGCCCACATGGTGCAGCACGCCGTCGGCGTCGTGGAGCCCGAGCAGCAGCGAGCCCACACCGTGGCCGTCCTTGTGGGCCCGGTACCCGGCCACCACGCAGTCGGCGGTGCGCTGGTGCTTCACCTTGAGCATCGTGCGCTCGCCGGGGTGATACGCGTCGTCGAGGCGCTTGGCCACCACACCGTCGAGCCCGGCACCCTCGAAGTGCTCGAACCAGCCTTCGGCCACACCTCGATCGGTGGTGGCCGGCGTGAGATGCACCGGAGCGCGGGAGCGGCCGAGCATGCCCTCCAGGCGGGCGCGCCGCTCCGAGAACGGCACCGATCGCAGGTCGTCGTCGCCATCGGCCAGCAGGTCGAAGGCCACGAACGAGACGGGATGCTCCTGGGCCAGCCGCGCGATCCGGCTGGCCGCAGGATGGATGCGCAGCGAGAGCAGGTCGAAGTCGAGGCCGCGATCGGTGGCGACCACCAGCTCGCCGTCGACGACGGCCCGCTCCGCCAGCGCGGCGCGCAGAGGGTCGAGGATCTCGGGGAAGTAGCGGGTGAGCGGGCGCTCGTTGCGACTGGTGAGCTCCACCGCATCGCCGTCCCGGAACACGATGCAGCGAAAGCCGTCCCACTTGGGCTCGTACGACCAGCCGTCGCCGTCGGGAAGCGCACGCGCGAGCTTGGCCAGCATCGGCGAGACCGGCGGCGTGACCGGCAGGGTCACCGGAGCGTCACCAGCGATCGACGCGCCGCACCACGGCGAGCCCGCGGCCCATACCGCGGATCACGAGCGTGAGCGCGACCAAGCCTCCGAACATGAGCATGAGCGCGGCCCAGCTCGCGGGGCGCTCCGCCTTGTTCAGGAGCACACCGGCCACCTCATGGGGACGCGAGGCGAGGTCCCACGAGTTGAAGCGAGGCACGCGACCGAGCAGCACCCCGAGCGCGCACAGCAGGTGCAGGGCGAGCTCGGTGGCGAGCACGGCTCGCGGCTGCCAGCCGCGGTCGAGGAGGAAACGGCGGACCAGGGCGAGGCACACCACGTAGGCGGCGACGCCGAGCGCGACGAGCATGCCGTACTCGATCAGGAGCGCCACCGACGCCGGGGTGTCGCCATGCACGGTGGCCAGGTCGCCGGGCAGGTGCTTGAGATCGGTGATCACGTACGGCGCGTTGGGCAGGAAGGCCACGAACATCCCGAGGATGGGGAGCCAGCGCCGCCGGAGCCGCGTGTGGGGGTCACGCGCGAACAGCGCCACCGCGAGCACGAACGGAACCGCGGCCAGCAGCAGGTTCCACACCATCCACGGGCCGTTCTCCAGGATGACGACCACGGGTCGAGTCTAAACAGGGACCCTGGCGCCGGGTGTGCGGGCCTCGTGGAGATCTCTCGCAGGGTTGACGAAGCCCATCGACAGTCACACACCGGGATTTACTCGGCGCCTCAGTACGCGCGGGCGACGACGGCCATGAGGTCGGGCTCGTCGTCAGCCTCGGGGAGCGAGCCGTCGGGACGCACCAGGCAGCGCACCGTTACCCCACTCTGGGCGAGGCGCGCCTCGCCGTCGAGGCCGAGCGCACCCCACGGGATCCGCGCCCAGCCTTCGGACGCAGCGTCGCGGGCCTCGTCGGCAGTGGCGACGGTCGTGGTGTGCGCGTCACGAACCTTCGCGGCTTCGTCGTACAGCGCGCGCTGCTGACGATCGAGCTCGTCACGCACCGCGGCACCGATCCCGGTGAGCGACACCTCGACCTTCTCGCGATCGACGCGCCGCACGAGCGTGGCCGAGTCGGCGGCGAGGTCACGCGGACCGATCTCGAGGCGGACGGGCACGCCCTTGAGCTCCCATTCCGTGGCGCGACGCCCGAGCGACACATCCACGCGATCGTCGAGCTCGGCGCGCACGCCGGCAGCGTGCAACTCCTCGGTGAGCGCACGACAGCGCTTCACCACGTCGTCGTCACCGCGCACCACGAGCACGACCACCTGGGTCGCCGCCACCGCCGGAGGGATGCGCAGCCCGGCGTCGTCACCGTGCACCATGATCAGCCCACCGAGCATGCGGGTGGACACACCCCACGAGGTGGTCCACGCCAATTGCTGGGTGCCGGCGTCGTCGAGGTACTGGATGTCGAAGGCGCGAGCGAAGTTCTGGCCGAGCTCGTGGCTGGTGCCCATCTGCAGCGCCTTGCCATCGCCGGTCATGGCCTCCAGGGTGAACGTGGCGATCGCACCGGCGAAGCGCTCGCGCGCCGTCTTGAGCCCCACCACCACCGGGGTTGCGAGCACGTTGGCCATGAAGTCCTCGTACACCTCACGCAGGATGCGCACGGCGTATGCGTGTGCATCCTCGCGGCCGGCGTGCGCGGTGTGTCCCTCCTGCCAGAGGAACTCGCTCGTGCGCAACAGGATGCGAGGCCGCAGCTCCCAGCGCACGATGTTGGCCCACTGGTTGAGCAGCAACGGGAGGTCGCGGTAGCTCTGGATCCACTTGGCCATGTACTCGCCGACGACCGTCTCGCTCGTGGGGCGCACCACGACGGGCTCCTCGAGCTCCTTGCCGCCGGCCACGGTGACCACCGCCAGCTCCGGACTGAAGCCCTCCACGTGCTCGGCCTCGCGCCGGAGGTAGGACTCGGGGATCAGGAGGGGGAAGTAGGCATTGCGGGCCCCGCAGGCCTTGATGCGAGTGTCGACCTCGGCCTGCATGCGCTCCCACAGGGCGTAGCCGTAGGGCCGGATCACCATGGTCCCCCGCACGGGCCCGTTGTCGGCCACCTCGGCCTTGGCCACGACGTCCTGGTACCAACGGGGGAAGTCCTCGGCTCGGGGGGTCAGCACCGGGGCCATCGCCGAGAGGGTAAGCGACATCCTGGTCGCGCTCGCTGCTCGCCGGGATACCCGGCTCGCGGGCGCTCGCCTGCTCCGGCGAGCTCCTCCCTACGGTCGTCGCCGCCCCTCGCTCCACCCCAATTCCCGACCCGGGGCTTGGCATTTTGGGCCGGGACCACTACACTTCCTCTCGTGATCCGCGCAAAGGGCGCTCCGAGCATCTCGATGGGCATTACCCCCCACGAGT
>CAZCYE010000128.1:0-3101 GCA_964502775.1 uncultured Bifidobacteriaceae bacterium
GTCGGGCCCCGGCCCCGGCCCCGGCCCCGGCTCGCCCACGCCCGGACCGGCGAGCCCGGCGCGCGCCGATCGGGCGATCCTCACCCCAGAAGCCCGGGTCGGGACGGAGCGCTTCGTCGATCGCCGACCGGGCCGGTGAACCCGGGGGACGCTCAGGGGGATCGAGACCTTGGGCCATGGCCACCTCCGCGGCGCGCGACGAGAGCGCAGGGAGGAAGACCAGAGGAAGGCCGGGGGGAAGCGATCGGTGAGCAGGGCCGGAACCGGCGGGGAAGGCCGGAACGCCGGAGACGGCGCGGACGCCGGGGACACGGGGAGGTCAGGCGGGCGACGCGGCAGCGACCGTATCAGCCGACGACGAAGTTGACGAGGCGTCCCGGGACCACGACCACGCGGCGCACGGTCGCGCCGGCGAGCGGGCCGAGTAGCTCGGCGATGCGGGGATCGGCGCGAGCGGCGGCCTCGTGGGCGGCCTCGTCGGCGCCCGCGGCCACCACCACCCGCGCCCGCACCTTGCCGTTGACCTGGACGGGCACCTCCACGGTTTCGGTCACGAGGAAGGCCGGGTCGGGCTCCGGCCAGGCCAGCTCGTGCACGTGCTCCCCGGCGTGGCGACGTGCCCACAGCTCCGCGGCGATGTGTGGGCACGGAGGCGCGAGCAGCCGCACCAGCGTGTCGAGCGCGTCGTGCAGGACCCCCGCGTGCGCTCCGGCCGGGGACTGCACGTAGCGGTACAGCTCGTTGACGAACGCCATGAGCTTGGCCACCGCGGTGTTGTACGACCAGTGCTCGAAGTCATGCGTCACATCGGCGACGACGCGGTGCATCGCCCGCCGGATCGCGACGTCGTCGTCCGTCTCGTTGCCCGTCTCGTCCCCCGTCTCGCTGCCGCGTCTGGAGCCCAGGTCGGTGCCGGGGACCGCGATGCGCCACACCCGGTGCACGAAGCGCGCGCAGCCCTCGAGCCCGAAGTCCTCCCAGTCGACGTCCTCCTCGGGCGGCTTCACGGCGAGGTGCGCGAGCCGCAGCGTGTCGGCGCCGTAGGTGTCGATGATCGACTCGGGCGCCACGAGGTTCCCCTTCGACTTCGACATCTTGGCGCCCGCGAGCCGAATCATCCCCTGCGCGAACAAGCGCCGGAACGGCTCACGCAGGTCGGGGGGCACCACGCCCAGGTCCGAGAGCGCCTTGGTGAAGAAGCGTGCGTACATGAGGTGGAGCACGGCGTGCTCGACCCCGCCGATGTACTGGTCGACCGGGAGCCACTTGGCGATCTCGCCGGCGCGTACGGGCGCGTCGGGCGCCGGGTCGGCGAAGCGCAGGTAGTACCAGGACGAGTCGACGAAGGTGTCCATGGTGTCGGTCTCGCGTCGGGCCGGGCCTCCGCAGCCGGGACAGGTCGTGGCTACGAAGCCCTCGTGGCCCACGAGCGGCGACTGCCCGGTGGGGCGGAACTCCACGTCGTCGGGCGCGAGGACCGGGAGCTGGTCGTCGGGCACCGGCTGCACACCACAGGCGTCGCAGTACACGACCGGGATGGGACAGCCCCAGAAGCGCTGGCGGGACACGAGCCAGTCGCGCAGGCGGTAGTTGACGCGGCGACGGCCAACGCCGCGCTCCTCCAGGAACGCGATCGCGGCCTCCTTGGCCTCGGCCACCGAGAGACCGTCGAGGAACCCGGAGTTGATGTGGACGCCGTCGCCGGTATAGGCCTCGCCGTCCCAACCCTCGGGGCGCGCCACGGTCTCGATGATCGGCAGCCCGAAGGCGCGCGCGAAGTCCCAGTCGCGCTGGTCCTCACCCGGCACGGCCATCACCGCACCCGTGCCGTAGGTGGCGAGCACGTAGTCGGCGAGATAGATGGGCACCGGTTGGTCGTCGAACGGATTCAACGCGTACGCGCCGGTGAAGACGCCTCGGCGCTCGATCGGGCCCTCGGTGGAGAGCCGGTCGATCTCGCGCATGGCCCGCACGAAGGCGACGAACGCCTCCACCTCGGATCGGCGGTCCTCGGTGGTGATCTCGGCCACGAGCGGGTGCTCGGGCGCCAGCACGCAGAAGGTCATCCCGAAGCTGGTGTCGGGCCGGGTGGTGAACACCGAGAACTGGCGCCCACGGGGGTCCGGAATCCCCTCCCGGTCGCACACCGGCATCTCCCACTCGGCGCCGTCGGAGCGTCCGATCCAGTTGCGCTGCTGGGCCACCACCCGCTCGGGCCACTCCACGAGCGCGAGGTCGTCGAGGAGCTGCTGGGCGTAGCTCGTGATCCGCAGGAACCACTGCTCGAGGTCGCGCTTCTCCACGACGTCGTCGGAGCGCTCGCAGCGCCCTTCGACCACCTGCTCGTTGGCCAGCACGGTCGCGCAGCCCGGGCACCAGTTGACGGTGGCGGTGGCCCGGTACGCGAGGCCGGCCTCGAGGAAGCGCAGGAAGATCCATTGGGTCCAGCGGATGTAGGTGGGATCGTGGCTGCGCACCTCGCGCCGCCAGTCGTAGACGCCGCCGATGCGCAGGATGGAGCTGCGCAGCTCCTCGATGCGCTCGTCGGTGAACTGCCGAGGGTGCACGCCCGCGGCGATGGCCGCGTTCTCGGCCGGCAGCCCAAAGCTGTCGAAGCCCATAGGCGAGAGCACCGCGTCGCCACGCATCGTTCGATAGCGCACGAGCAGGTCACCGAACGTGTAGTTGCGGACGTGGCCCATGTGCGCGGGACCCGACGGGTAGGGATACATCGACAGCACGTAGCAGCCCCGGCCCTCGGCGAGGCGCGGGTCGTCGTTGTCGACCTCGTAGGTACCCTCGGCCGCCCAGCGCGCCTGCCAGCGCGGCTCGATCTCGTCGGGACGGTAGGGAGGGAACGCGTCAGGCTCGCGAGCCGTCGACGTGCTCGATGTCTCTGGCGCGCCGTCCGACATGCACGCCGAGCGTAGCGAGGTGCTGCTGGTACCCTGAGCCGTTTCGGCGGGCCCGTAGCTCAGTTGGTAGAGCGCCTCCATGGCATGGAGGAAGTCGTCGGTTCGAGTCCGATCGGGTCCACCGCTTCAACGCACCCGCAGACCACTTGCTCGCCAACGCGCCCAGCTGGGCTCGAGCGAGCTAGC
>CAZCYE010000129.1:0-3036 GCA_964502775.1 uncultured Bifidobacteriaceae bacterium
GACGCGGCGATACAGGTCGTTGAGGTCCGACGTGGCGAAGCGCCCGCCGTCGAGCTGGACCATCGGGCGGAGGTCGGGCGGGATCACCGGCACCGCGTCGAGCACCATGCCCATCGGCGAGTTGACCTGGCGACCGTCGGCGTCCTTGCGGTTGAACGCCGAGATGACCTTCAGGCGCTTGATCGCCTTCGCCTTGCGCTGGCCCTTGGCGGTGGAGATCACCGACTTGAGGCTGACTTCCTCCTCGGCGAAGTCGAGGCGGCCGATCAGGTCCTTGACGGACTCGGCGCCCATCCCGCCGGTGAAGTACTCCTGGTAGCGGTCCTGGAGCTCCCGCCACACGCGCTCGTCGTCGACGAGCTGCTTGGGCGCCAGCTTGGCGAACGTGTCCCAGACGGTCTTGAGGTGCGCGAGCTCGGCGTCGCCGCGGGCGCGCAGGTCCTCGAAGTCGCGTCCCCGCCCCTTCTCGGCCCGATCGGTGTCGACCTTCTTGCCGTGGCGCTCCTCGATCTCGACGAGCTCCTTCTCGTACTCCTCGTCGCGGGTGCGCAGACGAAGCTCGAGCTCCTTCTCCACGTCCTTCATCTCGGCCTTGATGTCGGCTTCGAGCTCGGCGAGGTCCTTGTGTCGGCGCTCCACGTCGACCCAGGTGATCAGGTGCGCGGCAAAGTAGATGACCTTCTCGAGACTCTTGGGCGCGATGTCGAGGAGGTAGCCGAGCCGGCTCGGCACGCCCTTGAAGTACCAGATGTGGGTGACCGGAGCCGCAAGCTCGATGTGGCCCATGCGCTCACGGCGCACCTTCGACCGGGTGACCTCCACGCCGCAGCGCTCGCAGATGATGCCCTTGAAGCGCACGCGCTTGTACTTGCCGCAGTAGCACTCCCAGTCCTTGGTGGGCCCGAAGATCTTCTCGCAGAAGAGCCCGTCCTTCTCGGGCTTCAAGGTGCGGTAGTTGATCGTCTCGGGCTTCTTCACCTCGCCGTTCGACCACGTGCGGATCTGGTCCGCAGTCGCCAAGGCGATGCTCATCTTTGCGGACTCGTTCACATCCTGCACTCGATGCCTCGCTTCGTTGTTGCTCAGTGTGGGCCTCGGATCAGTAACGGGCATGCTCGCGGGCTCGGGCCGCGTCCTCCTCGTCGGTGCCACGCTCGGGGCGGCTGAGGTCGATCCCGAGGGACTCCGTGGTGCGGAACGCGTCCTCGTCGAGCTCGCGGATCTCGACCTCGTCACCGGCCTCGTTCATGACGCGCACGTTGAGGCAGAGCGCCTGCATCTCCTTGATGAGCACCTTGAAGCTCTCGGGGATGCCGGGCTCGGGGATGTTCTCGCCCTTGACGATGGCCTCGTACACCTTCACCCGACCGAGCACGTCGTCGGACTTGATGGTGAGGATCTCCTGGAGCGCGTATGCGGCCCCGTAGGCCTCGAGCGCCCACACCTCCATCTCCCCGAAGCGCTGGCCCCCGAACTGCGCCTTCCCACCGAGCGGCTGCTGGGTGATCATCGAGTAGGGCCCAGTGGAGCGGGCATGGATCTTGTCGTCCACGAGGTGCGCGAGCTTCAGGATGTAGACGTAGCCCACGGTGACGCGGCGGTCGAACGCCTCGCCGGTCTGGCCGTCGTAGAGCGTGGCCTTGCCGTCGTTGCCCACGAGGCGCCCGCTTCCGGTCTCGGAATCCACATGGATCTTCTCGAAGAGCTCGGCGATCGTGGCCTGGGAGCTCTGCCCGGTCCCGGAGAACTCGTCCCAGTGCGCGCCGTCGAAGACCGGGCTCGCGACCCAGACCGCGGGCTCGGTGATCGGCCGGGTCTTGGCCTCGGACCGGGGTGCATTGGGCTGGCCGTCCCACCCGTGACGCGCCACATAGCCGAGGTGCGCCTCGAGCACCTGCCCGACGTTCATGCGTGAAGGCACGCCCAGCGGGTTCAAGATGATCTCGACGGGAGTGCCGTCGGCGAGGTACGGCATGTCCTCGACGGGCAGGATCTTGGCGATCACGCCCTTGTTGCCGTGACGACCGGCGAGCTTGTCGCCCTCGGAGATCTTGCGCTTCTGGCCCACGTAGACCCGCACGAGCTGGTTCACACCCGGTGGCAGCTCGTGACCCTCGTCGCGAGAGAACACGCGCACGTCGATGACCTTGCCGGTCTCGCCGTGGGGCACCTTCAGTGAGGTGTCACGCACCTCGCGTGCCTTCTCACCGAAGATCGCCCGCAGCAGCCGCTCCTCGGGCGTGAGCTCGGTCTCGCCCTTCGGCGTGACCTTGCCCACGAGGATGTCGCCGGGGCCGACCTCGGCGCCGATGCGGATGATGCCCCGCTCGTCGAGATCCTTGAGGATGTCCTCGGAGAGGTTGGGGATGTCGCGGGTGATCTCCTCGGCGCCGAGCTTGGTGTCACGGGCGTCGATCTCGTGCTCCTCGATGTGGATCGAGGTGAGCACGTCGTCGCGCACGAGCCGCTGGGAGAGGATGATGGCGTCCTCGAAGTTGTGTCCCTCCCAGGGCATGAAGGCGACGAGCAGGTTCTTGCCCAGCGCCAGCTCGCCCTGATGGGTGGAGGGTCCGTCGGCCATGACGTCGCCCAGGACGACCTCGTCGCCTTCGTTGACGAGCGGCCGCTGGTTGATGCAGGTCGTCTGGTTGGATCGGCGGAACTTCTGGAGCCGGTACGTCTTGCGCCCGAGGTTGTCCTGGTACTCCACGGTGATCGTGTCGCCGGTGACCTCGGCCACGATGCCCGGACCCTCGGCGATGACCAGCTCGCCGGCGTCGCGGGCGGCGCGGGCCTCCACGCCCGTCCCGATGTACGGCGCTTCGGGACGCACCAGAGGCACGGCCTGGCGCTGCATGTTGGCGCCCATGAGGGCCCGGTTGGCGTCGTCGTGCTCCAGGAAGGGGATGAGCGCGGTGGCCACGGAGACGATCTGCTTGGGCGAGACGTCCATGTAGTCGACCCGGTCTGGGTTGACGTACTCGACCTCGCCCTTGCGGGACCGAACCAGGACGCGCTCGTCGAGGAAGTTGCCGT
>CAZCYE010000130.1:0-3034 GCA_964502775.1 uncultured Bifidobacteriaceae bacterium
CGCCGCGCCGCGCCGCTCCCGGTTCCTGGTCGCAGCCGCGTTCCTCGCCGGCGTCGCCGTCGCCGGGGGCGTGCTCCTGGACGGTGGCGATCCGTCGGTCCCGACGGCGGCGCGCGAGCGCGCGGCGAAGGCACCCTCCAGGACTGAGCTGTCGGCGGCCACGCCGGCCTACCTCGGTGACTACGGCGACCTCGACGATCCCGCTAACGGAGCGCGCCTCCGGCGCGACGCCGTGGCCGCGCGCCAGGTGCCCGACGGTGCCGAGCAGGGCGATGCCCGCCTCGACGCCACTGCAGGTTCTGTGCCCGAAGGCGTCGCCGGCGCGCTGGGCGATGCGCAGGCGTGTGCGGAGCTGGACACGCCGCCGGTGGCCGTCGCCACGGGCACGCTCGATGGTCGGCCTGCCGTGGTGCTCGTCACCGAGACAGCCGTGCTCGTGGTGGCCCAGGGCTCGTGTGACGTGCGCACCATCGGCTGACCCGGCCGGGGAGTCGCGACTAGGGCGTGACCTCGAGCGCGGCCCGGTCCCAGCCGGCGAGGTCGGCGGCGGCCTCGTAGGTCGTCTGGAAGAACGAGAGGAGCGCGGCGTCGGGATCGACGGCGGTGCGCACGGCGGCATAGGGCAGGACGAACTCGCCGAGCGCATGGTCGTAGCTCGCGCCATCGGGCGCAACCGGGTAGTCGGCGAAGCCGTCGGGCTTCGGGTATGCGTAGGCGTAGAACGCGCCTTCCGGTCCGAGGCCCGGCCAGTAGCCACAGCTGCTCACCTCGTGGCTGTAGGCCAGCTCCTGTACCCAGTCGGCACAGTTGGGCACACCGCCCGGGTGCTTCGGAGCCGGGCGCCCCGAGAAGCGCGTCACCGCGAGGTCGGCGCCACCCCAGAAGAAGTGCACCGGGCTCACCTTGCCTACGAAGCGCGCCCGGAATTGCGTCATGACTCGGTGCATCTGGAGCAACGCCAGCCAGAAGCGATGAGCCGCGTCCGCGTCGTAGACACGACGTTGGGTGTCCTCGGCGAACGGGATCGACACGGGTACCTCTACGGGGCGGGCCAGCATGGTCACGTGGACGCCGAGGTCGTCGAGCGCAGCCATCGTGGCCTCGTAGAAGCTCGCGACCGATCGCGGCTCCAGCGCCACCGCGCGTCGCTCGCCGTCCGACGTTCGCAGCTCTACCACGTGCTCCACGAAGTCGAACTCGATCTCGAGCCCGCGCCCGTCGACGGGCATGACCGAGGTGGTGAGACCGCGGGCCGAGACGTAGAGCGCCACCTGCCACCAGTGGTTGACCATCGGCTCCAGCGCCAAGCGGACCTTGCCCACGACCTGCGTCCACAGGAGCAACGTGTCGCGGGTCTCCTCCCAGTCCGGGAGGGTGAGCTCGGGCCACACCCCCAGCCCGGGTTTCGCCGACGAGGAGGCCATCGGGATCAGGCCGCGGGGTTGCTCAGCGCGATGACCCCGAAGCTCGCACCCTGCGGGTCGATGAGGATCGCGACCCGGCCGACCGGCAGATCGAGGACCATGGGCATGCGCATGGCGCCGCCGAGACGCTTGGCCTGCTCCACGACCGCGTCAGCGTCGTCGACGGCGAAGTAGGTGAGCCAGTGCGCCGGCACCTCGGCCGGGATCATCGGCATCATCGGCATCATCCCGGCCACGTTCGAGGCTCCCACCTTGGCCTCGGTGTACGGGAACGGACCGTCGGTGTGCGTCACCGAATCCCAACCGAAGACCGCGCCGTAGAACTGCTTGGCCCCGTCCACGTCGCGGGTGCTGAGCTCGTTCCAGCACACCGACCCGGGCTCGTTCACGAGCTCGGCGCCGTGGTGCTCTCCCGGCTGCCACACCGAGATGAACGCACCTTCGGGATCGGTGAACACGGCCATGCGGCCCGCGGCCATCACGTCCATCGGCGCCACCACCACCGCGCCGCCCGCGGCGGTGACCTTCGCGGCGGTGTCGTCGGCGTCGGTCACCCAGATGTAGGTGGACCACGCCGGCGGCCCCGGGTTCTGCTGGGGGCCGTAGCCGGCCACCATCTTGTCGTCCTTGAGGAAGAACCCGTACCCGCCGGTCTCTTCGGGCGGTCCCATCTCGGCGGCAGCCCAGCCGAAGAGCTCGCCGTAGAAGACCTTGGCGGCCTCGACATCGGTACCGATGTCGACCCACGCCGGCGTTCCGGGGGCGTAGCTGGTGCGGGACGGCATGGGGGCTCCTCGTGGTCAGGCGATTCGCGAACAGTAACCGGCGACGTCCGACATCCAACCCCCCCGACCCGGCCGCGCCTCGCGATCGAGCGGAGGCCGCGGGCGGCAGGCGCGGGCGGGTGGATGCGATGCTGGATCGATGAGCGACTTCGAGCGGCCGCGGGGGCGGGGCGGTGCGGGTACGGCGTGAGCCACCGCCGTTCAGGCGGGTGGCGGTGTGTCGGGTGGAACGTGCCAGCCCCCGGCTCGTCCGCGTCACGATGACCGGCCCCGAGCTCGAAGGTCTGACCGTGGAGCAGCCGGCCGCGAGCGTGCGGCTGCTGCTGGGGTCCCCCGGCGCACCCGAGCTGGTCGTGCCCACCTGGAACGGCAACGAGTTCCTCCTGCCGGACGGGGACCGCCCGGCGATCCGCACCTTCACACCGCGCCGGGTGGACCCCGAGACACTCGAGCTCGACCTCGAGATCGTCGTGCACGGCGGTGGCCTCGCGTCCGAATGGGCGGCGTCGACCGAGCCCGGTGCCCCAGCGGCGGTGTCCGGCCCGGGCCGCGGCTACGTCGTTGCCCGCGACGCGCCCGCGTTCTTCCTCGCGGGCGACGAGACCGCGATCCCGGCCATCAGCCAGCTGCTCGAGATGCTCCCCGCCGAAACCCCGGTGCAGGCGCACGTCGAGATCGCCGAGCCCGGAGCGCAGCTGGGGCTGCCCCATCATCCCCGCGCGACCGTGCAGTGGCACCCGCTGGCCGCCGGGGCGCAACCCGGCGACGCGATGGTCGACGCGGTGCGCGGGGCCGACCTCGACCCGGGCACCCGGGTGTGGGCCG
>CAZCYE010000131.1:0-3012 GCA_964502775.1 uncultured Bifidobacteriaceae bacterium
GCCCCGATAGCGACGTCGACGGCCGCCCCGATAACGGGCCCGCGGACCGCGGCGCCTCCCCGGGCCCGGACGCGGGCCCCGGTCCCGCCCAGCCCTCCAGGACGCGCTCACCGTCGCCCCGAGTGACCTGGGCCATCGCGCGCTCACGGATGGCCGTGTAGCGCGGCTCGCGCTCCTTCAGCCACGCGAGCAGCGGGGTGGCCACGAAGATCGACGAGTACGCGCCGGTGAGCAACCCCACGAACAGTGCGACCGCGAAGTCCTTGATGGCGGTGGCGCCGAGGATCGCCGTCCCCACCACCAGCAACGAGGCGACCGGCAACAAGGCCACGAACGAGGTGTTGAGCGACCGCATCAGCACCTGGTTGAGGGATCGGTTGACCATGCGCGAGTAGGTGTCGCCGCGTTCGGTCCCGACGCTCGGAGTGTTCTCCGCGATCTTGTCGAAGACGACGACGGTGTCGTACAGCGAGAAGCCCAGGATCGTGAGGAAGGCGATGACCGTGGCGGGCACGACCTCGAAGCCCGTGATCGCGTAGACGCCCACGGTCACGAAGATGTCGTGGACGACCGCCGCGATGGCCGCGAGGGCCATCCGTAGCTCGAACCGGAAGGTGAGGTAGGCAGCGATCAGGGCGAAGAACACCGCGAGCGCCACGAGTGCCTTGTTGGTCACCTGCCCCCCCCAGGTGGGCCCGACGTCGGTGATCGACACCTCCGACTCCTCCACGTCGGCATACGTGGCCAGGGCGGCACGGACCTCCGCCTGCTCGGGTGCGCCCACGCGCTCGGCCTGGACCCGCACGCCGTCGTCACCGAGGATCAGCACCTTGGCCTCGGGCAGCCCCGCCGCGTCGAGCAGATCGCGGACCTCGTCGACGTCCGCGACACCCTGGGCCAGCGTGACCTGCCACTGGGTCCCACCGTCGAAGTCGATCCCGAGGTTGAGGCCCCGTACGGCCAAGCCGACGACCGCGATCAGGAGCACCACCCCGGTGAGGACGGCCCAGCGCCACGAGCGACCCGTGAAGTCGAAGTGGGTGCGCTCGTGGTACAGGTCGGCGAACGTGTGGCGTCTCCTCGATGGTTCGCTCATGCTTCCCGCTCCAGCGACAGGGGCTTCGCTCGCTGCGAGCACCGAGCGAATGACCGCGGGCCGGGTAACCCGGTCCGCAATGAGCGAGCACGTGAAGTCGGGTACCCGGCTCGCGGACGCTCGCTCATGTCGTCACCCCGGGCGCGTCGAGCCCGGCGGCGATGCCCACCCCGCGCATGCGCACGAGGTGCGGGCGGCGAGCCAGGAGCACCACGAGCGGGTACATGAAGAAGTAGCTGATCAACAGGTCGAGGGCCACCTCGAGTCCGAGGAAGAAGGCGAAGCCGCGGACCGAGCCGATGGCCAGCACGTAGAGGGCGCCCGCGCCGATGAGCGAGACGAGGTCGGCGGCCACGATCGTGCGGAACGCGCGATGGAAGCCCCGGTCCACCGACGAGCGAATGGTGCGGCCCATGCGCACCTCGTCCTTGAGCCGCTCGAAGTACACGACGTAAGAGTCGACGGTGACGCCGATCGACACGATGAGCCCGGTCACGCCCGCGAGCGTGAGCGTGAGGCCGGCCGCGTCACTGAGGAAGGCGACGATCGCGTAGGTGAGCCCCGCCGCCACGAGCAGCCCGAGGATGACCACGAGGCCGAGGAAGCGGTAGTAGACGAGCATGTACAGCCCCACGAGCACGAGCCCGACGACGCCGGCGATCACCCCCGCGCGCAGCTGGTCCTTGCCCAGCGTGGGCGACACGTCCTGGGTGTTGACCTCCACCAGGCGGACGGGCAGCGCGCCGTAGTTGATGATCTTGGCCAGGTTGTCGGCCTCCTCCTGGGTGAAGTCACCGGTGATCTGCACCTCGTCCGGGAAGAATCCCTCCTGGAACGCCGGGTTCGACTGCACCTCGCCGTCGAGCACGATCGCGACCTGGTTCTGGGGCGCCGGCTGGTTGACGGCGATCTCGGCCAGCGCGTTGAATCGGTCACGCCCTTCGTCGCTGAGCTTCAAGTTGACCTCGTAGCCCTGGCCGAACCGGCTGTCGGCGCTGTTCACGAGCCGGCCCGGGAGCCCGGCCGGCAGCGTGGACCCCTCGGGCGGGTCCACGGGACCGAGGAGCAAGCGCGTGGGCGTGTCGCGGACCCCGGCCACGATGCACGCGTCGCGCCGGTCGAGGCGCCGGGGCGTGGTGGGCAAGGCGCCGGCCTGCGCGAGAGCGGCGATCGCCTGCTCGTCACACGCGGCGACGGCCTCGAGCGCGGCCTCGCGGTCGGTGGACGGCTCGGCGTCACCGGTGGCCGGCGGCACGGTGCCCGGGGCAACAGTGGTGGTCGTCGTGGCAGCCGGGCCCGCCGGTTCGGTGCCGCCGCGCGGCCCGACGTCGCCCAGCACCGCGCGGAACAGCAGCTCACCGGTCTGGCCGACGAGGCGGCGCGCCCGGGCCCGGTCCTTCACGCCGGGCAGGTCGACGATGATGTTGCGACCCTGGCGGCTGATCTCGGGCTCGAGCACTCCGGTGCTGTCCACCCGGTCACGGATGACGTCGACCGCGACGTCGAGCGAGGAGCGCCGGAACTCGCCCCGCGGCTCGAGGGTGACAGACAGCCCCCCCTGGAGATCGAGCCCGAGCGCAGGCTCGTTGCCCGAGGCGATCGTCCCCGCGACCGACGCGACCGTCAACACGATGGTCACGAGCAGATAGGTTCGCAGTCGGCGGACGGGCACGCGCCGGCCGCCTCAACCGTTCCCGGCCGCGTCGCCGTTGCCCGTCGCCCGCGGCTCGGGCTCGCCGGCGCTCGACCCGTCGCCCCCGGCGTCCGGATCACGAAGTCGGGCGATCGCCGCCCGGGCAACCTTGATCACCACGCCGGACGCCACCTCCAGGTCGATCTCATCGGTGTCGAGCCGGCGAATGGTGCCGATGATCCCACCGCTGGTGATCACCTCGTCGCCGACGGCCAGCGTCGCG
>CAZCYE010000132.1:0-2897 GCA_964502775.1 uncultured Bifidobacteriaceae bacterium
GTAGCGCTGGAGGATCTCCTGAACGCGCCGAGCCACCGTGTAGTGCCGCTCCCCCACGATCTCGGGCGCGAGGATGTTCGACGTCGACGCGAGCGGGTCCACGGCCGGGTAGATGCCGAGCGCGGCGATCTGGCGTGACAGCTCGGTCGTGGCGTCGAGGTGGGTGAAGGTCGTGAAGGGCGCGGGGTCGGTGTAGTCGTCGGCGGGCACGTACACCGCCTGCATCGACGTGATCGAGTGGCCCTTGGTGGAGGTGATCCGCTCTTGGAGCTCGCCCATCTCGTCGGCCAGCGTCGGCTGGTAGCCGACGGCCGACGGCATCCGACCGAGCAGCGTCGACACCTCGGAGCCGGCTTGGACGAACCGGAAGATGTTGTCCACGAACAGCAGCACGTCCTGGTTCTTGACGTCGCGGAAGTACTCGGCGACCGTGAGCGCACTCAGCGCCACCCGCAGCCGCACGCCGGGCGGCTCGTCCATCTGGCCGTAGACCAGCGCGGTCTTCTCGATCACCCCCGACTCGGTCATCTCGAGCCACAGGTCGGTGCCCTCACGGGTGCGCTCGCCCACGCCGGCGAACACCGACACGCCGCCGTGCTGGGTGGCGACCCGCTGGATCATCTCCTGGATGAGGACGGTCTTGCCCACGCCGGCGCCGCCGAACAGCCCGATCTTGCCGCCCTGCACGTAGGGCTCGAGCAGGTCGATGACCTTGATCCCGGTCTCGAACATCAAGGCCCGGGCCTCGAGCTGGTCGAACGGGGGCGGGTCACGGTGAATCTCCCACCGGTCTTCGATCCCCGACAGCTGGTCCTCGGTGACATCGAGCGGCTCGCCGATCACGTTGAACACGTGGCCGAGTACCCCGTCCCCCACCGGCATCCTGAGCCCGTGACCGGTGTTGCGCACCACGGTCCCGCGCTTGAGCCCGTCGGTCGGCTTCATGCAGATGACGCGGCAGCGAGAGTCACCGATCTGCTGGGCGATCTCGGCCGTGATCGTGATCGTGTTGCCCTCGAGCTCCGCGTCCATCTCCACCGCGTGGTTGATCTCGGGGAGCGCGTCCGGTGGGAACTCCACGTCCACGACCGGTCCCGCGATCGCCACGACGCGGCCGTCCTTGAGCTGGTCCTTCGACTTCGTCGTCGGCTCGGCGGTGGCAGTCATTGCTTCGCTCCTCACACGTCTCGGTGGCCGGCGGATGCGTACTCGGACTCGGACTCGGTCTCGCGGCGGCCGCGCTCCTGGCGCAGCGCCTCGGAGCCGCCCACGATCTCCATGATCTCGGTGGTGATCGCGTCCTGACGGGCCCGGTTCATGACCCGGGTCAGGCTCACGATCAGGTCGTCGGCGTTGTCCGTGGCCGCCTTCATGGCGCGCTGGCGGGCCGCGTGCTCCGAGGCCGCCGCGTTGAGCAACGCGGCGTAGAGCCGCGCCTCGGCGTAGCGCGGCAGCAGCTGCTCGAGGATCAGCTCGGGCAACGGCTCGAACTCGTAGGCGCCCGGCACGGTCCCGTCGGGCGCGGCCTCGGGTCGGGCATCGCCACCTACGAGCAGCTCGCGATCAAGGGGCATCAGGGGGCGCACGACCACTTCCTGGGAGCCGGCCGACACGAAGCGGGTGTAGATCAGCTCGACCAGGTCGTACTCACCGGCGAGGAACGGCGCCTCCACCACTCGGGCCACGGAGCGGGCGTCCTCGTACGAAGGCTGGTCCGAGAACCCGCTGAAGGCGTGGTCGATGCGGAAGTTCCGGTAGCGGAAGTAGCTCTCCACCCTCCGGCCCACCGTGACGAGCGCGTAGTCGCGCCCTAGTTGGGCCTGCTCGCGCATCGAGCCCTCGGCCGCGCGCAGCACGGTGGAGTTGTAGCCACCGCACAGGCCGCGATCGGCCGCGATCACCACGTGGGCCACCTTGGCCGTCTCGGGCCGGGGTGTCAGCAGCGGGCTCTGGGTGCCCGCGCCCGCGGCCGCGAGATCGCGCACCACCTCGGTGATGCTGTTCGAGTACGGGACTGCCGACTGCACTCGTTGCTGGGCCCGCACGATCCGACTCGCGGCGATGAGCTCCATCGCCCGCGTGATCTTCATCGTCGACTGGACGCTGTGGATCCGCCGCTTGAGTATTCGCTCCTGTCCTCCCGGCAAGGTGTTACTCCGTCTGCAACGTCTTGTCGGATTCGGCGTCGCCGAGCGCCTCGGCGTCGGTGGCGGTCGGGTCGGCAGCCGCCGCGGCGGCGCGCCCGATGCTCGCGAGGAAGTCGTCACGGAACGCCGTCACCGCATCCTCGAGGGCGCCGCCCTTGGGCAGTGCGCCGGTGTCGCGGATCTCGGCGAGGAGCCCGGGGTGTCGGCCGCGGAACCAGTCGAGCAGGTCACGCTCGAAGCGGCGCACCTCGTCCCCGGGCACGTCGTCGACGAGCCCATGGGTGCCGGCGAAGATCACCACGACCTGCTCCTCGACCGGCATGGGCGAGTTGAGCGGCTGCTTGAGCAGCTCCACCAGCCGCTCGCCGCGGTCGAGCTGGGCGCGCGACACCGCGTCGAGCTCGGAGCCGAAGGTGGCGAACGCCTCCAGGTCACGGAACTGCGCGAGGTCGATCTTGAGCGTCCCCGAGACCGATTTCATGGCCTTGATCTGGGCGGCGCCGCCCACGCGGGAGACCGAGATGCCCACGTCGACGGCCGGACGCACCCCCGACTTGAACAGGTCGTCGACGAGATAGATCTGGCCGTCGGTGATCGAGATCACGTTGGTGGGGATGTAGGCCGACACATCGCCGGCCTTCGTCTCGATGATCGGGAGCGCCGTGAGCGATCCCCCGCCCTGGGCGGCGTTGAGCTTGGCCGCGCGCTCGAGCAGGCGGCTGTGGAGGTAGAAGACGTCACCGGGGTACG
>CAZCYE010000133.1:0-2847 GCA_964502775.1 uncultured Bifidobacteriaceae bacterium
GCTCGCCCGAGGGCGCGGCGCGCCGGGCGCGCCTGGCGAACCACGTGCGCCGACTGCGCCCCGGTCACCCCTCGCCCATCGTCGGTGTGATCTTCGGGGCCGAGGACCGCACCCTCGCGGCCGCCGCCGCGCTCCTCGACCAGGGCATGCTCGTGCCCGCCATCCGCCCTCCCACTGTGCCCGCGGGCAGCTCGCGGCTGCGGGTGACCCTGTCGGCCGCGCACACCGACGCCCAGGTCGACGCGCTCGCGGTCGCGCTCGCGGCTCTGCTCGCGCGCCGGGCGTGAGGCCGGCGCGGCTCGTCCTCGTGACGGGCACGGGCACGGCGGTGGGCAAGACCTGGCTCGCGGCGCGCACCTTGGAGACGCTCGCGGCTACCACCACCGTCGCCGCCCGCAAGCCGGTGCAGTCGTTCGAGCCCGGCACGGGGCCCACCGACGCCGAGGTGCTCGCCACGGCCACGGCCGACGACCCGACGCGGGTCTGCCCGGCCCACCGCTGGTACCCGCGGGCGATGGCCCCGCCGATGGCGGCCGCGGCGCTCGGCGAGGAGGCGTTCCGGGTGCGGGACCTGGTGGGTGAGGTGGCATGGCCCGACGGTGTCGAGGTTGGCGTGGTGGAGGGCGTGGGCGGGCCGCGCAGCCCGCTCGCCGCCGACGGTGACACGGTCGACCTCGCCCGCGCGCTCGAGCCCGACCTCGTGGTGCTCGTGGCCCCGGCCGGGTTGGGCACGATCAACCTGGTCCGGCTCGCGGCCGCCCCCTTCGCGCGCATCGCGCCCCTGGTGGTGGTGCTGAACCGCTTCGATCCCCACGACGACCTCCAGCGCGCCAACGCCGACTGGCTGACGGAGCGGGACGGCTTCGAGGTGATCAGCGGGGCCGACGCCCCGACCCGGTTGGCGGTGCGCGCCCGGGGAACCCTCGGCGCTCATCGCCCTACGATCGGTGGGTCGTGCTGAGCGTCGGTGTCCCGCGTGAGGTCAAGGAAGGGGAGCACCGGGTCGCGCTCACACCCGACGGCGCCCACGAGCTCGCGGCCCACGGCGTGCGCGTGCTCGTGGAGCGAGACGCGGGCACCGACTCGTCGATCGGCGACGAGGACTACCGCGCCGCGGGCGCCGAGATCATTGGCGACGCCGCGCAGCTCTGGGCACGGGCCGAGCTCGTGCTCAAGGTGAAGGAGCCCCAGTCCGAGGAGCTCGCCCATCTCCGCCCCGGGCTCGTGCTCTTCACCTACCTCCACCTCGCCGCGTATCCCGAGGTGACCGCGGCGCTGCTCGAGCACGAGGTGACCGGCATCGCATACGAGACGGTGCGAGCACCGTCGGGCGCGTTGCCGCTCTTGGCGCCGATGAGCGAGGTGGCCGGCCGGATGGCCCCCCAGATCGGCGCGCACTACCTCGAGCGCGACCACGGAGGACGCGGCGTGCTGCTGGGCGGTGCGCCCGGCGTGCGCCCGGCGCGAGTGGTGGTGATCGGCGCGGGCAACGTGGGCTGGAACGCGGCCTGGATCGCCCAGGGCATGGAGGCCGAGGTGCTGCTACTCGACCGCGACCTCGACCGCCTGCGCTGGGTGGATCAGATCCACCGGGGCCGGATTATGACGCTGGCCAGCAACCGAGGCGCGGTGACCCGCGCGGTCGCCGGCGCCGACCTGGTGATCGGCGCCGTGCTGGTGCCCGGCGGGCGCGCCCCGGTCGTGGTGACCGAGGACATGGTGCGCTCCCTGCGCCCCGGCTCGGTCATCGTGGACTGTGCCGTCGACCAGGGCGGCTGCGTGCAGACCACCCACGAGACCACGCACGCGGCCCCGGTCTACGAGACCCACGGCGTGCTGCACTACGCGGTGGGCAACATACCCGGGAGCGTGCCGCACACCTCCACGTATGCCCTCACCAACGCGACCCTCCCGTACGCACGAGCGCTCGCGACGCTGGGCGTGCCCGGGGCGATCGCCGCCGAGCCCGGCCTTGTCTCGGGCGTGAACACGGCCGGAGGCCGGGTCACCAACCCGGCGGTCGCCGAGGCCGTCGGGCGGCCGGTCGTGGCCCTCGCCGACGCGATCGGGTCCTGAGCAGGCGGAGGACGATGGTGTTCGGAGCCAAGACCCGCATGGTGGACGCGGCCGATGCGCTCGCGGGCCGTGACCAGGCGATGCCCGTGCCCGCGAGCCACGCCGTGCTCGGCACGCCCCTCGTGGGACCGTTCCCTGAGCCGCTCCAGCGCGCGGTGTTCGGGATGGGCTGCTTCTGGGGGGCCGAGCGTGACTTCTGGACGGCCGAGGGCGTGTACACCACGGCCGTGGGGTACGCGGGCGGCTATACGCCCAACCCCACGTACGAGGAGGTGTGCTCGGGGCGCACCGGGCACACCGAGGTGGTGCTCGTCGTCTTCGACCCCGCGGTCACCTCGTACGAGGTGATGCTCACGCGGTTCTGGGAGCACCACGACCCGACCCAGGGCATGCGCCAGGGCAATGACGTGGGCACGCAGTACCGCTCGATCATCGCCGTGTTCGACGACGCCCAGCGCGCGGTGGCGACGGCGTCACGCGACGCGTACGCCGCCGAGCTCGCGGCCGCCGGCTTCGGCCCCGTCACCACCGAGATCATCGACGCGGGCCCGTTCTTCTACGCCGAGGACTACCACCAGCAGTACCTGGCCAAGAACCCCGGCGGATACTGCGGGCTGGGCGGCACCGGCGTGGCGTACCCCACGGGCGTGCGCTGATGCCACACACGGAGTGGACGCCCTTGCGCTGAAGAGCCGGTGCGGACGCACACTGAGGGCAGTGGGCCGCGTGGGGATCGAACCCACAGCCTCCGGGTTAAAAGCCCGTTGCTCT
>CAZCYE010000134.1:0-2710 GCA_964502775.1 uncultured Bifidobacteriaceae bacterium
GCCCGCTGCGTCGCCGCCCGAGACCGCGGCCGGCGATCAGGCCGATCAGGCCGATGAGGTTGTCCCCGAGCCGGCGGCCGTGGCCGACGCTCCCGAGCCGGCACCTGTGGCCGACGCTCCCGAGCCGGCGCCCGAGACCGAGACCGCGCCCGAGACGGCGGCCGGTAATTCGGAGGGCGATGCCGAGACGGGCGATGCGACCGACGGCGACGAGGGCGGAGCGGCGTGAGCGTCGAGCAGGAACGCGACGACCTCGACCCGACCTCCACCGCGCCCGCAACGGCCGTGGCCGGCGGGGCCGGCGGGGCCGGCGGGGCCGGCGATGACGACCATGAGGACGAGCTCGAGGACGCCGAGTTCGACGACGGGTTCGAGGATGACGACGAGGACGACATCGACGGGAACGTCCGCGACGCTGAGACCGATCAGGTCGACGACGACGACGACGACGAGATCGGGGCCGAGGGAAACCGAGTCGTCGGGGGTCGCCCCCGAGCGGTCGTGGCCTACGTGGCCCGACAGCTTGCCGAGGAGCCCGACGCGATCGACGTGGAGATCCAGGAACGCCGGGGCGAGGTCGTGCTCGTGATCAACGCGGCGCCATCCGACGTCGGACGTCTCATCGGTCGGCGCGGCCGGGTGATCCAGGCTTTGCGTCAGGTTGCCCGCGCTGCGGGCGCGGCCGAAGGTGTGCGCACGACCGTCGACGTCGCGGAGTAGCCGAGGCGGTCGCTTTCGTGGGCGAGCCGAGCCGCCTCGAGGTGGGTCGTGTGGGACGAGCGCACGGGCTGCACGGAGAGGTCGCGGTGTTCTTCGTCAGTGACCGTGAGGAGCGCCGGACCCCGGGGGCCGTGTTGTATGCGGGCGATCGGGCGCTCGTCGTGGAGACCGCGCGGCCGCACCAGCAACGCTGGCTCGTGCGCTTCGCGGGCGTCGAGGACCGGTCCGCGGCCGAAGCGCTGCGCGGGTTGGTGCTGAGCGCCGAGGTGCTCCCCGGCGAGCCGGGCACGCTGTGGGTTCACGAGATGGTGGGAGCCGAGATGGCGGACCGTGACGGTCGCGTGCTCGGGCAGGTGGTCTCGGTGCAGGCCAACCCCGCGCACGACCTGCTCGTCCTCGATGACGGTGGTCTCGTGCCCGTCGTGTTCGTGGTGGGTGTGGTGCCGTCCACGCCGAGCCACCCCGCCCGGGTCCTGGTCGACATTCCCGACGGGCTGCTCGGGGGCTGAGCGTGCGAATCGACATCTTCACGATCTTCCCCGAGTACCTCGACGCCCCGCTGCGCGCCTCCCTGCTGGGTCGTGCTCGCGCCTCGGGCCTGATCGACGTGCGTGTCCACGATCCCCGTGACTTCTCGACCGACCCCCATCGCAGCGTGGACGACGCACCCTTCGGTGGCGGTGCCGGCATGGTGCTGCGCCCCGAGCCGATGTTCGCGGCGGTGGAGGCGGTGGACCCGCCCCGGCCGCTGTTCCTGCTCACGCCGAGCGGCCGGCGCTTCGAGCAGTCGCTCGCGCTCGAGCTCTCGGCGGGTGCCGGGTTCTCCCTGCTGTGCGGACGCTACGAGGGGGTCGACCAACGCGTGGCCGACGCCCTCTGCGACGACGAGCTCTCGATCGGCGACTTCGTGCTCGCCGGTGGCGAGGCGGCGGCCCTCGTCGTCATCGAAGCGGTGATCCGGCTCGTACCCGGCGTCGTGGGCAACGACGCGTCGCCCGCGGCCGATTCTTTCGCCGACGGTCTGCTCGAGGAGCCCCAGTACACGCGCCCGGCCGAGTTCCGGGGTCTGGGTGTGCCCGAGGTCCTGCGCTCGGGTGACCACGCCCGCATCGAGCGGTGGCGCCGGGCCGCATCGCTGCGGCGCACCCTCGCTCGTCGTCCCGAGCTCCTCGCGCGGGCGCTCACCGCCGAGGAGGAGGCGTTGCTCGCCGAGTTCCCCGACCCCGCGTGAGCCGCGTGCCGGCCTCGTGGGCGGCCCCCACCTGGCGGCTACCATGAGCGCTCGCCCACCCGCTCGGAGACCTTTCGATGCAGACCACCGATGTCGTCGACCGCGCCCACCTGCGCGACGACCACCCCGATTTCGGCCCCGGCGATTCGCTCAAGGTGCACGTACGCGTGGTGGAGGGCAACCGCGAGCGGGTCCAGGTGTTCCAGGGCGTCGTGATCCGCCGCAGGGGCAGCGGCGTGCGCGAGACCTTCACCGTGCGCAAGGTGAGCTTCGGGGTGGGCGTGGAACGCACCTTCCCGGTCCATTCCCCGATCCTCGCCCGGATCGAGCTCCTGAGCCGGGGAGACGTGCGCCGGGCCAAGCTCTACTACCTGCGTGACCGCGTGGGGCGGGCGGCCAAGATCAAGGAGAAGCGCTCCTAATCGGGCCGCGTAGACTCGCGCGGGCATGAGCACCGAGGACCTCGAGCGGTACGAGACCGACATCGAGCTCCAGCTCTACCGGGAGTACCGCGACGTGCTCCCGATGTTCGCCTACGTCATCGAGACCGAGCGGCGCTTCTACCTCGCCAACAAGGTCAACCTCGAGGTCAAGACCGACGGCGGCCAGCCCTACTTCCAGCTCGAGCTCAACGACGCCTGGGTATGGGACATGTACCGCCCGGCGCGCTTCGTCACCAACGTGCGGGTGATGACCTTCAAGGACGTGAACATCGAGGAGCTCGCGGGCAAGGACCTCTGAGTGAGCCCCGGCCCCGGG
>CAZCYE010000135.1:0-2661 GCA_964502775.1 uncultured Bifidobacteriaceae bacterium
TCGGACGCACGGGACTCGGGCGGGGGCGGGGGCGGCTCGGACCGCAGGCGCGCGAACAGCTCCGCCGCCGGAGTGGGCCCGGACGGGCCCGAACGATCCACACCCGGCGTGCCCGGCGTGCCCGGCGTACCCGGCGTACCCGGCGTACCCGACGGGTCAGAGGATCGATCCAGGCGCGTCACCAGATCGTCGAGCGCGCGCCGCAGCGCGCGGATCTCGTCGAGGAGCGCCCGAACCTCACGTTCCTCGCCGGCCGGGCGAACGAGGCGTTCGACCATTGAACGATGTTATTGGGCGAGCGACGTTTATTGGGGTGGGTGCCGGGGGGAGTGCTCACACGCCTTGGAGCTCGGTCGCACCGTTGTCGCCAAGGGGATCGCCCCCGGAGCGCCGGAGCTCGCGGAGCGCGTCGTCGAGCGTGCGCACCGCCACCACCCGCATCCCGTCGGCGTGGGGGCGTGCCTCGCGGGCCTCCCCCGCGGGCACGAGCATCAACGTCGCGCCACCGGCGCGGGCGGCCACCGCCTTCTGGGCGATGCCCCCCACGAGTCCCACCGTCCCGTCGGGGTTGATCGAGCCCGTCACCGCCACCCGCGCCCCCCCGGTGAGCTCGCCCGGCGTGAGGTCGTCGATGATGGCCAGCGCGAAGGACAGCCCCGCCGAAGGGCCGCTCACCCTCCGGGTGTCGATGCGGATCTCGAACGGGAACGTGAAGCGGGTGATGGTCTGGGTGACGATGCCCAGCAGCGCGCGGCCCTCGCGCTCGCCTAGCCGGACCCGCACGTCGGTGTCGACCTCGTCGCGCCGAACGGTGACCACGACCGTGTCGCCGGGATCGCGCGCCGTCACCAGTCGACCCACATCGCCAGCGTCGCCCACCGGCGAGTCATCCACGGCTCGGATGAGATCGCCGGTCTCCAGACGGCCTTCACTCGGTCCGTCACAGAGCACGTCCAGCACGACTGCCTCGGTGCCCTCCTCGATCGGGTCGTACCCGAGTGCACGCAGCGCCACCGCCTTGGCGACGTCCTGGGAGTCGCGCATGAGAATGCGGTCGAGGCGCGCGCTGGCACCGTACGACGAGCAGCCGATCAGCGCCTCGCGCGGCTGCACGCTGGTGTCACCGTCGAGCTGCGCGAACAGCCATCGGTACAGGTTGGGGTCCTCGTCGTTGACCCGCACGGTCAGGAACAGCAGCTCGCCCGCGTGGTCGTAGGTCTGGGCGCCGTCGACTCGCACCACCTGATCGTCGAGCGGGGTGGCGGTGCCGGGCGAGATGATCACGTAAGGAACGCGGATGAACGCGGCGGCCAGCGCGAGCACGCCCAGCCCCGCACCGAGGACCGTCGCCGCGACGCGGCGCCGCCGGCCCCCTCGCTCGGAGCCACCGGTCGCCGACGTCCCCTCCGGCATTGCCGCCATCTCCTCGTCCACCGTCGACGCCCCCGACACTGCTCGAGCGTCTCTTCTCCGGCTCGCGCGCCGTGCACGGACGAGCGATACTGAAACCGTGGAACGTCACCGAGAGCCTCCCACGCGGGGTGGGGCGGGGGAGGCACGCGACCTGGACGCGGCCCGCCACGCCTTGACCAAGGGGTGGGCAACCACGCGGTGGATCATGCTGGTGCTCGCGTGTGGAGTGGGGTTCGCCAGCATCGTCGCCGTCGCCTTCGTGGTGCTCATCACCATCCTGCAGGAGAGCATCTAACGCTTCCGGGCAACTTCCGGGCAACTCCCGGGCTCACGGCGCGAGCCGGCTCGCCGTGAGCGATGCAGCTCGGATCAGGCGGCGAGCGTGGCGGTGATCACCAAGCGTTGGGCGCTGCTGCCGATCGGGTGGCAGGTGAAGAGCGTGAGCGTGCGACCCGGGTGCTGGTCGACGATCCACATGTCGGTCGGCTGCACCACCAGTGACCCGCTCACCCTGTACACGTGGTCGACGCCCGGCGCGGAGCGCAGCACGATCTCGTCACCGGGTACGAGCAGGTGAAGGTTGTGGAACGGACCGCCGTGCGAATCCCGGTGGCCGGCGATGACCACGTTGCCCCATCCGCCGGGCCCGGCCGTGCCGGGCCAGTGCGCGGGGCCGGCGTCGATCACCATCTGGTACACACCCTCGTGGATCGTCTGCGCCACGCCGATCTTGGGGATCACGATCTCGCCGATCGACACCAGCGGCACGCGCGCCCAAGGATCGGCGGGCGCGAGAGCCGGCACCGGCAGCGGCTCCGCGGCCACCGGCACGACCGGCGACTCCGGCGCGGGAGTGGTGGTCGTGGTGGTGGACGAACCGCCCGCGGGCAGCGCACCCACCGCGGCATCGGAGCCCGGGCTGAGCGCCACGACCGCGGCGGCCGTCCCCGCGCCGCTGAGCAGCACTCCGGCGAAGAACGTCGCCAGTACCCGTGCGGTTCTCACCCATCAGGCGTCGGCGCGCCGGCGGTCCGACTGTAGGTTCACCGGTCATCGGCCCCGCCCTGTATGACGTTCGCGCACCGTGAGACCCCCGATTGAGGACCCGGCGATTGAGGACCCGGACCCCGTGTCCCGGGCCGCCGCCGCCGCGGCACTGGGGCACCGCGTGCCCCTCCCCGACGGGGGCCCGGACCAGCTCGCCCGGGCCCTGGACGATCCCGATGCCCGGGTTCGCGCCGCGGCGCT
>CAZCYE010000136.1:0-2569 GCA_964502775.1 uncultured Bifidobacteriaceae bacterium
GTCGAGCGCTTGGGTGGCCGGATCCACGACCACGCCGTAGACGGCGCGGGCGCGCTCCGCCGAGATCTTGCCCTGGGCCACGTCGGCGGCCACAAGCGACGCGTCGCGCTCGAGCGGCGAGGCCGTCCCGCCCCCACCCGGGGTCTGCACGCTCACCACGTCGCCGAGCGCCAGCTGGAGGGTGATCTTCGAGGGTAGCTCGCGCGCCGCGGGCGTGTCGGGGTTCAGGACGTACTTCGCAGGCCGCGCGGCCCCGCCGCCGAAGAGCCCCCACGGGGCGTACCGCGCCTTGTCGGAGAGGATGGAGAAGCTCGGCTCGTGGCCGGGAAAGGTGTAGTCACGCCGCACGCCAAGGCCGCCGCGATGCCGCCCGCCGCCCTCCGAGTTCTCGATGAGGGCGTACCGCAGGATGCGCACCGGGTAGTTGGCCTCCGTCTCCTCGACCGGCGCGTTCTCGGTGTTCTGGAAGTGCGCCTGCACCGCGTCCATGCCGTCGGTGGTGAGGGTGGCCCCGTAGCCGCCCGCGATGGTCTCGTAGTAGGTGAAGTACTCGCCGCTCACCGGGTTCACGCCCCCGAACGCGATGTTGCACACGCAGCCCTTGGTGCCCGCCACCACGCGATCGGGCAGCGCGGGGGCGAGCGCCTTGAACAGCAGGTCGCAGAGCTGCATGGCGATCTCCCAGCCCGCGGCCACCGCGGCGGGATGCCGCGCGTGCACCACCGAGCCGGGCCGGCTCCGGATGTCGATGAGGCGGTAGAAGCCGTCGTTCACCGGGATGTCCGGGTCGATCAGGCACTTGAGCACGTACACCACGCCCGAGTAGGTCTGCGACGACGTGGCGTTGGTGGGCGACTTGCGCTGGTCGTCGCAGCCGGTGAGATCGACGGACAGGCGGCCCTGCTCGATCGTCACGGTGGCCGCGAGCTTGACCGGCTGGTCGGTGACGCCGTCGCCGTCCATGAGCATGTCCGCGGCGAAGCTGCCGTCGGGAAACTCTGCGAAGGCCGCCCGCGCCCGCCGCTCCGTGTAGCGCAGGAGCTCGTCGAGGTAGTGGGCCAGGGTCGAGGCGCCGTGCTGCGCGGCCAGGGCGTCGATCCGCTGAGCCCCCAGGCGGTTGGCGGCGGTCTGCGCGCGGAAATCGCCGGAGATCTCCCGCGTGCCGCGGAAGTTCGAGCGGATCATGGCGAAGAGGTCGTGGTCGATCTGACCGCCCTTCACGAAGCGCACCGGCGGGATGACGAGCCCCTCCTGATAGATCTCGCTCGACACCCCGATGCTGCCCGGGGCGCCGCCCCCCACGTCGACGTGGTGCGCGATGTTCGCCACGTAGCCGAACAGCGCCCCCTCGTGGAACACCGGGGTGACGAGGGTGATGTCGTTCAGGTGCACGCCGCCCAGGTAGGGATCGTTGACGAGGATGCCGTCGCCGGGGGCGAGGTGCTCGGCCCCGTAGGCCGCGATGGCCCGCGGCACGATGTGGGCGAGCGAGCCCAGGTGCGACGGCTGGGCGAAGGCCTGGGCGATGGTGCGCAGGTCGCGGTCGAAGAACGCGCAGGAGAAGTCACCACGCGTCTTGATGTTCGTCGAGTACGCGGCGCGCCGAAGCGTCGCCCCCATCTCCTCGGTGATGGCAAGGAGCGCGTTGCGGATGACCTCGAAGCGGACCGGATCGATGTCGGCCGCCAGGGCCCGGGTCGCCACCGGCCCGCTCACCACAGGGGAGCCTCGTTCATGGTGGAGACGTGGGCCGCGACCACCTTCCACCCGAGGCCGGGGAAGCGCACCCACATCTGGCTCTGACGGCCGACCAGCTCGCGGCCGCGCATCTTGAACTCAAGGTTGACGGTGGCAAAGTCCCGGCCGAAGGTGAGGATCTCCAGGCGGATGCGCTTCTCCTTGATGCCCGGCCCGGGCGGCCGCGCGAGCCGGTGGGCGTGGATCTCGCGGAAGCCGTAGCCGTTCTCGTGCATCGCATAGCGGATGGTGTGCGGGCTGTCCCAGAAGGTGGCGTCGAGGACGTCGACGTTCTTGTCGACCAGCGCCTGCTCGTAGCGCTCGAACAGGTCCCGCACCTCCGCCACCACCTCGGGCCGGTTGGCGGTCACGTCGCTCATCGGCCGGCCTCCATCGCCTTCGCCACCGCCACCAGAATGGCGTCGCTGCCGCGCGCGCCGAGAATGGACAGGCCCACCGGCAGCCCGTCCACGTGCGCGCCCGGGAGATTCACCTGCGGCGCGCCGGTCAGGCCGCCGTGCGCGGCCAGGCAGGTGATCCGCGCGCGCAGCGGCTCGAGCGTCGCGAGAGGCAGGCCCTTCCGGGGCGCCGGGAAGGGGGTCGTCGGCAGGCACAGGATGGTGCCGGGCGGCAGGAGCCAAGCCAGGCGAGAGCGCGCCTCGGCGCGCATCAACCCGGCCCACTGCCGCTCGGCTTCGGGGATCGTGCCGGCGACGGCCAGGCCGCGAGCGACGCTCCAAGCCATCCGCGGGTTCTCGCGATCGATCCAGTCCTTGAAGGTGAGCCAGGCTTCGTAGGGCTGTAGCGTGCGCTGCGCCCGCGCCCAGACCGA
>CAZCYE010000137.1:0-1240 GCA_964502775.1 uncultured Bifidobacteriaceae bacterium
CTGGCGGGCGCGGCCGGTGCCCTTCTGGCGCCAGGGCTTGGCCCCGCCGCCTGCAACCTCGGCGCGGGTCTTGGTGCTCTGGGTCCCGGCGCGGCGGTGCGCGAGCTGCGCGGTCACCACCTGGTGCATCACCGCGATGTTGGGCACGATGCCGAAGAGGTCGTCGGGCAGGTCGGCGCTCCCCGCCTTGGCACCCCCGGTGGTGATGACGTCGACCTTCATTCGGCCACCGCCTCGGCCACGTCGGGAGCCTCGGCCACGTCGGCCTCCGGCATGTCCGCCTCGGGCACGTCTGCGTCCACCGTCGCGATGACCATGGCGACGGCCGGACCCTTCACCGCGTTGCGCACGAACACGAGCCCGCCGTTGGGCCCCGGCACCGCGCCCTTCACGAGGAGCAGCCCCCGCTCGGCGTCGCCCTCCACCACCTCGAGGTTGAGTGTGGTGACGGTGCGGTTGCCGAGCTGGCCGGCCATGCGTGTGCCCTTGAACACCCGCGCCGGTGTTGCGCACGCCCCGATGGAGCCCGGCGCCCGGTGCTTCTTGTGGGTGCCGTGGCTCGCGCCTTGGCCCTTGAAGTTGTGGCGCTTCATGACCCCGGCAAAGCCCTTGCCCTTGCTCACACCCGTGACGTCCACGCGCTCGCCGGGGGCGAACACGTCCGCGGCGAGCACCTGGCCCACCGTGAAGCCGGTCACGTCGTCGACCCGGAGCTCCGCGAGGTGCTTCGACGCCTCCGCGTTCGCCTTCGCGAGGTGCCCGAGCTCGGGCTTGGAGAGGCGCTGGGCCTTCGTGGGGCCGAAGGCGAGCTGGACCGCGGCGTAGCCATCGCGCTCCGAGGTCTTGAGCTGCACGACGCGACAGGGCCCGGCCTGGATCACTGTCACCGGCACCACCCGGTTGTCTGCGTCCCAAACCTGGGTCATGCCGAGCTTGCGCCCGAGGATCCCCTTGGTGGCCATCGTCCCGTTCTCGTCGTTCGATCGTGTACGTGATGTCCGCGGCGTCGTGGTCCCCGACGCGAACACTCCCCCGGCCCGGGGTTTTCGAAGCCCGACGGGTGCCGGCGGAGCGGTCTCTCTGGTTGTGCCGCACCGTCCTGGGCGCAGGGCGCACAGCGGGAGCGGACGTCGGTTGGCGAACGGCTTGCGGATCTGGGTGCCCGCCACGCCCGGCAGGAGCCGTAGCGGCGAAGCCCGGAAAGCCTACCGGAGCCTGGGTTCGGGCGCCAAAGGGGGTG
>CAZCYE010000137.1:1340-2562 GCA_964502775.1 uncultured Bifidobacteriaceae bacterium
GTGGGTGGCCCCGGCGACCGGGATGGTGGGGCGGACATGACGCCGCCCGCGCCCTTCGAGCGCTACCAGGCTCGCAACCGGGGGTTCTGGGACGCCGACGCCGACGACTACCAGGCCGTGCACGGGCCGCTCCTCGGCGAGGCCCCGATGGCGTGGGGCGTGTGGCGCATCCCCGAGGCCGAGGTCGGTGTGCTGGGCGACACGACGGGGCGGCGCATGCTCGAGTACGGCTGCGGCGCCGCGCAGTGGTCGATCGCGCTGGCCGCGAAGGGCGCCCAGCCCGTGGGCGTCGACCAGTCGATCGCCCAACTGCGCCACGCCCGGGCGCTCGCCCGCCAGCGCGACGTGGAGGTGCCGCTGGTGTACGCGGGGGCCGAGCAGACGCCGTTCCCGGCGGCGAGCTTCGACGTGGTGTTCTGCGACCACGGGGCCATGACCTTCTGCCCGCCGGAGCGCACGCTGCCCGAGGTCGCCCGGGTGCTGCGCGACGGCGGCACCTTGGCGTTCTCGCACACCACGCCGTTGCTGCACCTCACCTGGAGCGCAGCCAAGGACCGCGAGACGCGCCGGCTCCGGGCGCCGTACTTCGGGCTCCGGGGCTTCGACGCTCCCGAGGGCACCGTCGACTTCCAGCGGCCCTACGGCGAATGGATCCGGCTCTTCCGCCGGCACGGATTCACAGTTGAGGACCTCGTGGAGCTGCGCCCACCCGAAGGGGCGACCACGACGTACGGGCTCGTGCGCCACCGCTGGGCGCGGCGATGGCCGGCCGAGCAGGTGTGGAAGCTCCGCAAGGAGTGACGAGCGGGTGGTTCGTGCTCAGGTGTCGTTGCGCACGCGGGCCCACACGAGCCCGCCACCGGCGCCGATCAGGGGCACGAGCGCCAGCACCCACCAGGGGAACGACGAGCCGTCGTCGGAGTCGTCGCCCGGTGCGCGCTGCGTCTGGCGTCCGGCGACGTCAACGCCCTCGTCATCGTCGGGAACCGTCGTGGTGGGGAGAGGCAGCGTCGTGGTGATCACGGGAGCATCAATGGTCGACGCGGCCGCGCTGGTTCCACCACCACTTGGAGGTGGGGGTGGGGGTGGGGGTCCGCCCGTCGAGTCACCGTCACCGATTTCGATCACGGTGACGTTGAATGTCCAGGAATCAGCGGTGTACCCGTCGGGGTCGCACACCACTTGGTATGCACCGGCCGGGAGCACGACGGGCGGGGCATAG
>CAZCYE010000138.1:0-2558 GCA_964502775.1 uncultured Bifidobacteriaceae bacterium
CGCCTCGCGCTCGTCGCGCGCCTCGGCCCGGCGCTCGACGCGGCCTACCGGTCACTGGCTCCCGCCGGCGCGGTCCACGAGCGCTACGAAGCGCGATGGTCTCCCGACGGCCCGCCCGGCGCCGAGGACGTGGAGCGACTGCTGGCCCTGGCGCTGACGGAGCGACGACCGGCCGAGATCGAGCGGCGCACGACCCTTGTCGGTCCCCACCGTGACGACTGGCACCTCACCATCGGTGGCCTCGACAGTCGGACGCATGCGTCACAGGGCGAGCAACGGACGCTCGCGCTCGCGCTGCGCCTGGCGGCGCTCGACGAGCTCGCCGAGATCACCGGCGCCCAGCCCGTGCTCCTCCTCGATGACGTGTTCAGCGAGCTCGACGAGCATCGCGCCCGGGCGCTGGTGGCCTCGCTCCCGAGCACGGCCCAGACGGTGCTCACGACGGCAGGCGCGATCCCCGGCGGCATCGCTCCCGATGCCCGCGTGTCGGTGTCCGACGCGCGGGCCCAGCGCGACGACGAGGGATCCCGTGGCGTTCCCGCGGCGTGACGAGCGCCCCCGTCGCCGCGGCCGCCGATCCGGCCCGGGTTCGGATCCGGACCCGGGTCCGGTTGAGGTGAGCGTCGCGCTCGAGCGGCTCCGGGCCCAGCTCGGTCTCCCCGATCCCGCCGTCATCGAGGTCATGAGCAGCCGTTGGGGAGAGATCGTGGGTGCGGGCATCGCCGCCCACGCGCGTCCCCGCGGGCTGCGGGACGGGCTGTTGACGATCGCCGTGGACGCGGGGTCCTGGGCCACGGAGCTGCGCTACCTCGAGACCCAGATCTGTGCCCGGGCGCTCGAGGTCACGGGCGTGCCCGTGGTGACGAGCGTCCGCGTCGTAGTGGAGCCACCACCAGGGCCTGCGCCGTAACGGCGCGCCCGTACGATTCCCGAAGCGCGCGCCGCGGCTTTCGCGCTTCCGCGCCCGCCGTCGTCGCGCGCGGAAGCACGAAAGCTGAAGGAGGTGTCTGGTAGGCTGCATGGTGTCGTTCGGGCGAGTTGACCCCCCAATCCGGCCCGCGAGGCCTCCGGTTCCACCGCGCGGACCGCGATGCCCGTGGTCGCCGTCCGTGATCTCACCACCTTCGGCTTCACCCGTTTTCGAGGTTCGCGCGCCGTGACGCCAGACTCAGCTCGGCCCCGCACCCCGACGTCGCGGAACCCGGCGCGCCGGCAGGCGACCAAGGCGGTGAAGGCGACCCAGCCGTCCCGATCGGAGCGGCCCGCGGCCAAGTCGGGGAAGGCGGCGAAGTACACCGCCAAGGACATCACCGTGCTCAAGGGGCTCGACCCGGTGCGCGAGCGTCCCGGCATGTACGTCGGATCGACGGGACCGTCGGGGTTGCATCACCTCGTCTACGAAGTCGTGGACAACGCGGTCGACGAGGCCATGGCCGGTGAGGCTGATCGAATCACGGTCACGCTGCTCGCCGACGGCGCCTGCCGGGTCACCGACAACGGTCGCGGCATCCCGGTCGACGCCCATCCCGAGAACCCCAAGAAGTCAGCGGCCGAGATCATCATGACCACGTTGCACGCGGGCGGGAAGTTCGGTGGCGACGGCTACAAGATCTCCGGCGGGCTGCACGGCGTGGGAGTGTCGGTCGTCAACGCGCTGTCGGTGAGGCTCGACCTGGAGATCCACCGCGACGGCGCGAGATGGGAGCAGCACTTCGCCAAGGGCGGCGTACCCCAGGGCCGCCTCGAGCGGATCGGGCCGTCGAAGCAACGGGGCACGACGGTCACCTTCTGGCCCGACCCGAACGTCTTCGAGGACATCGAGTTCCGGGCCCAGACGTTGATCGAGCGCCTGCGCGAGATGGCGTTCCTCAACAAGGGACTCGATATCAGCTTTCGCGACGAGCGGGTGGATCCTCCCCTCGAGCAGTCGTACAAGTTCACCGGCGGCCTCGTCGACTTCGTGCGGCACCTCAACGCGGCGAAAGAGCCTCTGTTCAAGCGCGTCGTCGCCTACGAGGAGCGCAGCGCCGGCTACGAGATCGACATCGCGATGCAATGGAACACCGGCTACTACGAGGGCATCCACTCGTTCGCCAACAACATCGCCACCACCGAGGGCGGGATGCACGAAGAGGGCTTCAAGAAGTCGCTCACCAACGTGCTCAACCGCTACGCGAAGGGCAAGGGACTCGTCAAGGACAAGGACGAAAACCTCCAGGGTGAAGACATCCGCGAGGGCCTCACCGCGATCGTGACGGTGAAGTTGCGCAACCCGCAGTTCGAAGGGCAGACCAAGGCAAAGCTCGGCAACACCGAGATGCGCTCCCTGGTCGAGAAGGCCACGAACGACAAGTTGGCTGAGTGGCTCGAGATGCATCCGTCGGAAGGCAAGGCGATCATCGCCAAGTCGTTGCAAGCGTCGCGGGCACGCGTCGCAGCCCGCCAAGCGCGCGACCTCACCCGACGCAAGTCGCTGCTCGAATCCTCAGCCATGCCGGGCAAGCTCGCCGACTGCACGTCGAAAGACCCGGCGGAGTCCGAGCTGTTCATCGTGGAGG
>CAZCYE010000139.1:0-2413 GCA_964502775.1 uncultured Bifidobacteriaceae bacterium
GCACTGATCGCGGGTGGCGCCGTTGCCATTGCGCTGGCCGTGACCTGGTCCGTGCTGGCGCGTCGCCGCCGCCGGCACCGCCTCATCAAGGTGCTGCGGTCGCGTGCCGACTCAGCGGCGCGGGCCCGCGCCGGGACCGACCTGGTGGGCCTCGGGCTCCTGCGGGCGGCACGGTCGACGCTCCGTGCGATGCGCAAGGAGCCCGATCCGCGCGTGCGCCTCAGCGTGGCCTTCGCCGTGGCGCGGCGCCAGTGGGAGCCCACGAGTGCCCGATCCGTGGCGCAGCTGCGCGCGTGGGCCAGCGACGAGCTCGAGCACCAGGGCTACCCGGTCCGCCCCTTCCCTCCCGCGGTGACCCGGCTCGCCGACATGGGCGGACCTCGGGGCGAGGCCGACCCGATCGCTCCGGAGACGGGCGACGGCGCCCCGGCGCAACCACCGGCCACTGGTGAGCCCGACGACCTGCCCCCGGTGCGCTGGAGTGTGCCACCGCCCGGCGAGCACACGGTCCGGTGACCCGAGTCCTGGTCACCGGCGCCGGTGGCGCCGCCGGCGTCGCCGTGGTCCGTGAGCTGGCCCGCACCGGACATCACGTGGTGGGCGCCGACCCCGATCCCCTCGCCCCCGGCCTCCACCTCGCCCACGCCGCCGAGACGCTCCCCCGCGCCGACGACCCCGCCTTCGGACCCGCCGTGGTGGAGATCACGGCCCGCCACCACGTGGAGGCCCTGGTCAGCACGGTGAGCGAGGAGATCGTCCCGTTGCACGCGGTGCTCGCCGACCTCGCGCCGGCAGCCTGCTGGCTCCCGCCTCTGGACGCGGCGCGGGCCTGCATCGACAAGTGGTCCTTCGCGCAAGCGCTCGGCAGCCTCGACGGGGCCATCCCGCCCACCGCGCGGGCGACGGCCGAAGGTGTCGACCCGGCCGCGGTGCCCGGCCCGTGGGTGGTCAAGCCTCGATTCGGCCGAGGCTCTCGCTCGGTGTACCTCGTCGACGAGCCCGACGACCTCGTGTGGGCCTGTCGGCGCACGCCCGATCCCATCGTGCAGCAGCGCTGCCGCGGTCGTGAGTTCACCGTCGACGCGCTCGTCGACCGGGACGGGGCGCTGGTGGCGTGCGTGCCCCGCTGGCGCCTGGACACCAAGGCCGGCATCAGCGTCAAGAGCACCACGTTCGTCGATCGGCGCGTCGAGGACGTCGTCGCGCGCACGGTGGCGATCCTCGGCCTCCACGGCGCGTGCAACCTCCAGGGCTTCGTCGACGAGGCCGGTCCCGTTCCCGTCCGCATCATCGAGGTCAACCCCCGCTTCTCGGGTGGCCTGCCGCTCTCCCTCGCCGCCGGTGCCGACCTCGTCGGCGAGTTCGTGCGCGGCGCGCTCGGGCTCGCCCTACGCCCCGAACGGCTCGAGTACCGACCCGGGGTCACGATGACCCGTCATCTCGTCGAGATCTTCACCGACTGACCTGGACTGAGCCCGTGCACCTCGTCGTGCCCTTCGGCACCCGGCCCGAGATCGTCAAGCTCGCTCCGGTCGTCGCTGCGCTGCGGGGCGCCGCGCACGATGTGACCGCCGTGGCCACCGGCCAGCACGACGACCCAATGCTCGCCGAGCGCTTCTTCGCCGACCTCGGCCTCGAGCCCGACGTGCGCTGGACGCTCCCCCAGGCCGAGGGCGCGCGCGTGGGGGCGATCCTCGAGCACGCCTACGCCACGCTCGAGTCGACCCGTCCCGAGGCCGTGATGCTGCTCGGTGACACGCACACAGTGCCGCTGTTCGCGCTCGCGGCGCGGCGGTTCCAGATCCCGGTGGTCCACCTCGAGGCCGGCCTGCGCTCGTTCAACGATCAGTCCCTCGAGGAGGTCAACCGCAAGGCGGTGGGCGCGATCGCGTCGCTGCACCTCGCCCCTACGGACCTCGCGGCGCGCTTCCTCGCGGCCGAGGGCGTGGAGGCGCGGCGCGTGCACGTGGTGGGCAACCCGGTGACCGACTCGCTGCGTCGTCTCGGCCCCCCGCGCACACCCGTGGCGGAGCGCGTCGGGGTCGTGGTCACCGCCCACCGTGCGACGAATGTGGACGATCCCCGCCGCCTCGGTGAGCTCATCGACCTGGTCGAGCGCCTCGGCGCCGAGGCGGGCCCGGTGTGCTTCCCGCTGCATCCCCGCACCCGTTCACGCCTCGAGGCCGCGGGTCAGCTCGAGCGGCTCGTCGGCTTCGACGGGGTGCAGGCCTCGGACCCGCTCCCCTATCCGGCGATGCTGGGGGCGATCGCCGGATCCCAGGTCGTGATCACCGACTCCGGCGGGCTCCAGGAGGAAGCGGCCTGGCTGGGAGTGCCCTGCGTCGTGCTCCGCACCTCCACACCCCGGTGGGAGGGCGTCCTCGCCGGCATCGCCCGCCTGGTGGGCCTCGAC
>CAZCYE010000140.1:0-2382 GCA_964502775.1 uncultured Bifidobacteriaceae bacterium
GGAGCTGGCGGGTGGTCACCTCCGCCGTCGAGCACAAGGCGGTGCTCGCCGCGGCCGACCGTCTGGGGGCCGAGGGCTTCGCCGTGGCCCGCGCGCCCGTGGACCGAGGGGGACTCCTCGATCTCGACGCGCTGGACCGGATGCTCGACGAGGACACGGTGGTGGTCTCGGTCATGGCCGTCAACAACGAGGTCGGGACGATCCAGCCCCTCCATGACGTGATGGCGATCGTGCGCGAGCGCGCGCCCCGGGCGGTCGTGCATACCGACGCGGTGCAGGCGGTGCCCTGGATCGACGTGGCCGAGGCCACCGCGGGCGTCGACCTGGTGGCGATCTCGGCCCACAAGTTCGGCGGCCCCAAGGGGACCGGCGCGCTGGTGGTGCGCGGCGGCGTGGCGCTCGAGCCGCTCATCGAGGGGGGCGGTCACGAGCGGGGGCTGCGCGCCGGCACCGTGAACGTGGCCGGCGCGGTGGCGATGGCCGCCGCGCTGGAGGCCACCGTCGCCAATCGGGCCGCCGACACGGCGCGGGTCCAGCGCCTACGCGACCGGCTGCTCGAGGGCCTCCTCACGATCCCCGACACGTTCGTGAACGGTGACGCGCGGCACAAGGTCGCGGGCAACTGCCACGTCGGGTTCGCCGGCGTCGAGGCCGAGACCCTGCTCGTGGCGCTCGACCGGGGCGGGATCTACGCGGCCGCGGGATCGTCCTGCTCGTCGGGGGCCACCGAGTCCTCCCACGTGCTCACGGCGATGGGCCTCGACCGCGAGGAGTGCCTCGCCTCGGTGCGCTTCAGCCTCGGCTTCGCGTCGACCGATGCTGACGTCGATGTCGCGCTCGAGGTGGTGCCGGCCGCGGTCGCCGGGCTCCGCACCCGTCACGAGGCGCTGGCGAGCCGAGCGTGAGCCGAGCGTCGGACGTGCTCGTCGCCATGAGCGGCGGTGTCGACTCCTCGGTCGCCGCGGCGCGCCTCGTGGAGGCCGGCCACCGGGTGACCGGCGTGACGCTGCGGCTCTGGGGCGGGGAGTCCGACTCGGGGTGCTGCTCGGTGGGCGACGTGGAGGACGCGCGGCGGGTGGCGGCCCAGCTCGGGATCGCCCACTACGTCTTCAACCTCTCCGACGACTTCACGCGTGACGTGGTGGACCCCTACGTGGCCGCGTACTCCGCCGGACGCACGCCCAATCCCTGCGTCGAGTGCAACCGCGCCATCAAGTTCGGGAAGCTGCTCGAGCGGGCGGCGGTGCTCGGGTTCGACGTGCTCGCCACGGGGCACCACGCCCGGGTCGGGCGCGGACCTGACGGCACGTGGCGGCTGCGGCGGGGGGCGGACCCGGCGAAGGACCAGTCGTACGTGCTCGCGATGCTCGGACCACGCGAGCTCGCCTCGGTGGTGTTCCCGATCGGTGTGCTGACCAAGCCCGAGGTGCGCGCGCACGCGGCCCGTCTCGGGTTGCGCACGGCGGCCAAGCCCGACAGCCAGGACGTCTGCTTCGTGAACCGGGGCCAGCGGGTGGCGTTCCTCGACGAGCGGCTGGCGCCCCGGGGTGGAGCGGTGCTCGACACCACCGGCGCCGTCGTCGCACGTCACGACGGCGTCCACGCGTTCACCATCGGCCAACGGCGCGGCCTGGGCGTGGCCTCCGGTGAGCGTCGCTACGTGGTGGCGATCGACGCCGAGGCGGCCACCGTGACGCTCGGGCGCCGCCACGACCTGCTGCGCCACGAGATCCCGGTGACCAACCTGTCGTTCGCCGCCGCCGCCCCCGCGCCGGGCGACATCCTCGGGGTGCAGACCCGCGCGCACGGACGGGCGGTGCGCGGCTGGCTCACCCGCGGCGCTTCTGGCGCGGGCCGGTTGCACCTGGAGGAGCCGATCCCGCGCGTCGCGCCGGGCCAGACGGTCGCGCTCTACGACGGTGACGCCGTGGTGGGCGGTGGCGTCGCGGCCTGATCGCGTACCACGGTGGGGAGCCGCCGGGTGCTCGCCTCGGTGAGGAGCGCGCCACGATCCGAGACGGCCACCACGAGGGCGGACGTGCGAATCGTGTCGGCTCGGCGGCGTCGGCCCCGCCCACGACCCGCGCGCACGAGGTCGGCGTCACGATCGAGCGACACCAGGACCGACCCCATCGCCGCGCCGAGCCGCAGGTCCAGGGTGCCGGCGGGGGCCCGGCCCGGCGCCGTGGCCTGAAGCCCGCGGAGGCGCTCGCGGGGGAACAGCACCGGGTCGACCAGGGTCAGTGGGTCCGCCACGACGAGCCCGGCGGGCACGAGCACCACCCAGCGACGAGACAGCGTGTGCAGGGCGCGGACCGCCAGCGGCACCACCACCGCCCCGGCCCCGAGCGCGAGCGCGCCGGCGAGCACGCGGCCGTCGGC
>CAZCYE010000141.1:0-2315 GCA_964502775.1 uncultured Bifidobacteriaceae bacterium
CTTCCCGCCGGGCGTGAGGGCGTGCTGCCGAGCCAGACCCTGCGCGAGGCGATCGCCGCGGGCGTCATCGTCGCCGACGACGGCTCGACGATTCCCGACGCGAGCGTGCAGCCGGCCAGCCTGGATCTCCGCCTCGGCCGCGTCGCCTACCGCATCCGCTGCTCCTTCCTGCCCGGGCCCGAGCGAGTGGAGCGCAAGGTCAAGGCGTTCATCGACGACAGGCTCGACCTGACCGGCGAGGGCGTGCTCCTGGAGACCGGGAGGCCGTACCTCGTCGAGCTCAAGGAGCGGCTGCGCCTCCCGCCGGGCGTGCGCGCCAAGGCGAACCCGAAGAGCTCGACCGGGCGCATCGACGTGTTCACCCGCGTCATCACGGACTTCAGCGACCGCTTCGACGAGATCGAGGCGGGCTACGACGGCAACCTCTACCTCGAGGTGGTGCCGCTGTCGTTCCCGGTCCGCGTCCGTGAGGACCTCACCCTCAACCAGGTGCGCCTGTCGGTCGGGCGCACCATGCTCACCGACGACGAGATCCGCGGCTTCCACTCCCAGCTGCCGCTGCTCTTCCAGGGCGACGTGCCGGTGCCCACCGCGGACCTGGTGCTCGCCGGCGGCATGTTCCTGGGCCTGGATCTCCGCGGCGATCGGGACGGCCGCGTCGGCTATCGCGCCCGTGAGCACGCGCCTGCGCTCGACCTCACCAAGCACGGAGCCGTGGAGGCCGCACCGTACTGGGAGCCGGTCCATCGCGAGCAGGGCGACCGGGTCGTGCTGTCGCCACGGCAGTTCTACCTGCTCATGTCCGACGAGGCGGTCTCCATCCCGCCGAGCCTGGCCGCCGAGATGACGGCCTACGACCCCACGAGCGGCGAGTTGCGCACGCACTACGCCGGTTTCTTCGACCCCGGCTTCGGCTACGACCCCGAGGGCCGCTTCCGAGGGTCGCGCGCGGCGCTCGAGGTGCGAGCCCACGACGTGCCGTTCATCATCGAGCACCGCCAACGCGTGTGCAAGCTCACGTTCGAGCGCATGCTCGAGGAGCCTGCGGTGCTCTACGGCGACGCGCGCACACAGTCGTCGTACCAGCGCCAGGAGGACACCCTGGGCAAGCACTTCCTGCGCCCGACACCTCGACCCGACGCCAAGCCGGGCGCGGGTGCCGTCGACCAGCTGCCCTTCCCCAATGGCACGTAGAGGAGGATCGATGAGCACGATCGAGCTGAACCAGGCCGACGCGGCCGAGGTCGAGGCGTTCGCGGGCAACCTCTTCATGGCCTGCCTGGCCACCCTCGAGCTCGCCAACGTGGAGCTCGGCGTGCGCCTCGGGCTCTACGGGGCGCTGGCGGGCGCCGGCGCCCTGAGTCCGGCCGAGCTCGCGGCGTCGGCCGGGATCGCCGAGCGCTATGCCCGGGAATGGCTCGAGCAGCAGGCGGTGGCCGGCGTGGTCGAGGTGGACGACGTGGCCAAGCCCCCGGCCGAGCGGCGTTTCACGCTTCCCAACGCCCACGCGCACGTCCTCATCGACGACGACAGTGAGGCGTGCATGAAGCCCTGCGCCGCGGTGGTGCCCTGGGTGGCCAAGGCCCTCGACATCATGACCGAGCAGTTCCGCTCCGGTGCCGGCGCCGACTTCGGCCGCTTCGACCTCCACGACATCCAGGCCGCGTTCACCCGCCCCGTCTTCGTCAATCACCTCACCCAGCACTGGCTCCCGGCCCTGCTCGACGTGCAGGCCAAGCTCGATTCCGGCGCGACCGTGCGCATTGCCGAGGTGGGTTGCGGCGAGGGGCTTGCCGCGATCACCATCGCTGCTGCCTACGCCAATGCCGAGATCGACGGCTACGACCTCGATGGCGCGTCGATCGCGATCGCTCGCTCGGAGGCGATGGCGGCGGGCGTGGACGACCGGGTGCGCTTCCACGAGCGTGACGCGGCCGACCCGGGGGTGCGCGGGGACTACGACCTCGTGATGGCCATCGAGATGCTCCACGACGTGCCCGACCCGGTGGGGATCCTGCGCACGATGCGCACACTCGCCGGTGACAGCGGCGCGGTGCTGGTGGCCGACGAGCGCACCGAGGACGCGTTCAACGTCCCCACCAACGAGATGGAGCGACTGTTCTACGCGTTCAGCACGCTGCACTGCCTGGCGGTGAGCTTGCAGAACGATGGCGCGGGCACGGGAACGGTCATCCGCGCCGACACGGTGCGCCGCTACGCGACCGACGCCGGCTTCTCGAACGTCGAGGTCCTCGACGTGGAGCACCCGCAGTTCCGGCTGTACCGGCTCAGCTGACGCCTCAGAAGTCCGAGTC
>CAZCYE010000142.1:0-2269 GCA_964502775.1 uncultured Bifidobacteriaceae bacterium
CTCGCGGCGCGCTGGCACGCCGGCGGCCACGCGGTGACCGTGACCACGTTCGTGCACCCCGGCGCGGGCGCCGCCGCGGAGCACTACATGCTCCCCGACGGCGTGGAACGCGAGGTGGCGGAGCTGTACCGGGACGTGCTCGTGGGTTGGGGCGCGTGGCTGGGCATGATCCTCGGGCGCATCCGGCGACTCCGGCGGGCGCTCCGGCGTCAACGCCCGGACGTGGTGGTGAGCTTCCTCGACACCACCAACGTGCGAACGCTGCTGGCGTGCGTAGGGACGAGGATCCCCGTGGTCGTCTGCGAGAGCACCGACCCTCGGATGGGCTACCCCCTGTCGAGGGGCTGGCGGCTCGCGCGGCGACTGACCTACCCGCTCACCGACGCGCTGGTGATGCACACTGAGGGCATCCGGCCCTGGGCCACGCGCTGCATGCTCCGGCGGCGGCGCGTGGCGATCATCCCCGGCTGCGCGTGGGAAGCCCGCCCGCCAGCTGGAGTGCCCCCGGCACCCCGCGAGCGCAAGGTCCTCCTCGCCATGGGAAGCCTCGTACCGCGCAAGGGCTTCGACCTCCTGATCCGCGCCTTCGCCCGAGTCCCGGACCAGGATTGGGAGCTCGTGATCCACGGCGAGGGCGCCCAGCACGCCGAGCTGGAGGGGCTCGCCGCGGAGCTGGGGGTGGCTGACCGGGTTTCGCTGCCGGGCTTCACCGACGACGTGAGCGTGGCACTCGACGGCGCCGACGCCTTCGCGCTGTCGTCGCGCGCGGAGGCAATGCCGCTGGTCCTGCTCGAGGCGATGACTGCGGGACTGCCCGTCGTTGCCTTCGACTGCCCGACCGGGCCGGGCGAGGTGATCGATGACGGCGAGGACGGGCTGCTCGTGCCCCCCGAGGACGTGGGCGCCCTCGCCGGCGCGATCGAGCGACTCCTGGCCGATGAGTCGCTCCGCGCCCAGCTCGGCGCGGCGGCCACCGCGACGGCGCAGCGCTACTCGCCCGACGCGGTAGGGGCGCAGTGGGACCAGCTCCTGGCGCGCGTACTCGGGAGACGGTGATCGGCCGCTGCGTCACCGATCCCCCACGCGCCCCTTCGTCACCTCGAGGACGAGCGTCTCGAATCGGTTGTGCGCTCGATCGGTGACGTTGCCGTGATCGTCGACACCGTCGAACTCCGGGTCATCGCTGCGGTCCGCCTCACATCGAAGGATGTCGCGAAAGCCGGCCGCGTGGATCGCATCCCGTAACAACGGCTCGTCGAAGAGGAAAGTGTGCCCCCACTCGCGCATCATTCGATTGATCACGAAGATCGGATCGTCGAGTGGCTCGCTCCCCGGCGCTCCGAACTCGGTGTTCGACCACCGGACATAGGCCAGCTGGCCCCGATCCAGATCACGGCCGGCCAACTTCATGATGATGGCCAGATCGGGCGTCGCAACCCGCATCCTGCCGCCGGGCTTGAGCACTCGATGACATTCGCGCAGCATGGCGAGTGCAGCCGGATAGCCGAGGTGCTCGACCAGGTGCTCACAGAGAATGCGGTCCACGGATTCCGACGGGATGGGGAATGGGCGGGCGACGTCGAGGCGCACTGCACCCGTACCCCGAGGGGGATGGGCGTCAGTCGAGAGCCAGCCGTCCCGGCGGTGGAACCCTGCACCCAGGATGAGCCGGACCGGCCGACGATCCAGGTGCCGACGCAAACGGGCGCGGTTGGTCACTCGCTCGCGGAGACGACGGAGAGGAGCAGCACGCCGAGCGGCGACGTACACGGGCCGAAGCCCGGGAACCCTGCGGAGCACCGAACGAACCGACGCCACGCCCTCGTCAACCCCGAGCGCGGTACGAGGCGCCCGGGAACCCGGGTGACGGGTGCGCCAGCGACCGGTGGCGGAGGTACCGATCGGTGGCGACGCGTGCCATCGCACGGCCGACGTAAACGGGCGCGCGGGCGAGCGCCCGCGAGAGCAGAGCGGTCGCCCGAGCCCGCCGTCGACGCACGAGCTCGTCCCACGCGGCGATGGCGTAGCACCGTGCGGGCCCACGACGTGCGACTCTGCCGAGGCGCGTGCGGGCCTCCGGAAACTGATGCAGGAAATCGCGCTGGACATCACCGAGCTTCGTCCAGAAGTTCGCCTGTGTGCGCATCAGCTCGGACAGGTTGGCGGCATGGCGCCGGTAGCGCACGAGGACCCGGGGGATGAACGCAACGTCGAAGTCGAGGGCGAGGCACAGCATGAGGTAGTAGTCATCCAACATTGGGGGATGCTC
>CAZCYE010000143.1:0-2267 GCA_964502775.1 uncultured Bifidobacteriaceae bacterium
CTCGACCTGATCGGCGATCGCGACGAGTTCGTGCGCTGCATCCACTCCGTGGGCGCCCCGCTCGTATCCCACCAAGCAGATGTCCCCTGGCCCTGCGATCAAGATCGCAAGTACATCGTGCACTTCCCCGAAGAGCGTGAGATCTGGTCGTACGGATCGGGCTACGGCGGCAACGCACTGCTCGGCAAGAAGTGCTTCGCGCTGCGGATCGCGTCGGTGATCGCCCGCGACGAGGGCTGGCTGGCCGAGCACATGCTCATCCTGAAGCTGACCAGCCCGAAGGGGCGGGTGTTCTTCATCGGCGCGGCGTTCCCGTCGGCGTGTGGCAAGACCAACCTCGCCATGCTGATCCCCACCGTGCCGGGGTGGAAGGCCGAGTGCGTGGGCGACGACATCTCCTGGATGAAGATCGGCGAGGACGGCCGCCTGTACGCGATCAACCCCGAGAACGGCTTCTTCGGGGTCGCGCCCGGCACCAATCGTGAGACCAACCCGAACGCCATGCGCACCGTGGAGCGCAACACGATCTTCACCAACACCGCACTCACCGACGACGGTGACGTGTGGTGGGAGGGGATGGACGGTCCGGTCCCCGACCATCTCACCAGTTGGCGCCGCCAGGACTGGACGCCCGACGCCGATGCTCCGGCCGCGCACCCCAACGCCCGCTTCTGCGTGCCGCTGCGCCAATGCCCCATCCTCGCCCCCGAAGCCGACGACACCGCGGGCGTGCCGATCTCGGCCTTCCTGTTCGGCGGACGGCGCAGCACCACGGTGCCGCTGGTGTACGAGTCACGCGACTGGAACCACGGCGTGTTCGTGGCCGCCACCATGGGCTCCGAGATGACCGCCGCCGCCTTCGGCGACCTCGGCGCGCTGCGGCGTGACCCGTTCGCGATGCTGCCGTTCTGCGGCTACCACATGGGCGACTACTTCGCGCACTGGCTCGCGATGCCCGAGCGCACCGACGAGGCGAAGCTCCCCCGGATCTACGGCGTCAACTGGTTCCGCAAGGACACCGACGGCAAGTTCCTGTGGCCCGGGTTCGGCGAGAACTCACGCGTGCTCGAGTGGATCTGTCGCCGGCTCGAGGACGAGGCCGACGCCACCGACACCACGATCGGCGCAGTACCCCGACCTGAGGACCTGCACCTCGACGGGCTCGATGACGATGCACGCGAGCGCGCCGCGCAGGCGCTGGTGGTCGACCCGGCCGAGTGGCGGCGCGAGCTGCCCACCGTGCACGAGCACTTCGACCGCTTCGGCGACCGTCTCCCCGCCGCCCTGCGCGACGAACTCGCCGCGCTGGAGCAACGCCTCGGCGAGGCCTGAACCGCAACCCGGCGCCTCAAGTCGCGGTGGCGCCAACCTCCTTGCCGCAGAAGCGGCAGAACTGCGCGTTCGGCTGGATCCGCTCAGCACACCACGGGCACGGCACCAGCGAGGCTTCCTGACCCTGCCCCTCGAGCACGCGCATCGTCTCGGCCACCTTCACGTTGCGCGCGGCCTCGGCCTCGGGCGTGGGCTTCATCACGGCGATGATGATCAAGCCGATTACGCCGAGGAGCAGCCCGAGGAGGAACCCTGCGAGCGGCTTCCCCTTGCCGTTCCCGATGGCCAGCCCGATCGCGCCGCAGATGATCCAGACGACGACGAACGCCTCCATGAGTACCCCTCCCTACATCGACACCACCCGATGCTCAGTGTTCACCTGGTCGGCACCCGAGTCAACGTGATCGCCAGGCCTCGCCCGGACCGCCCTGGCCGGCGGCACTCGTGCTCATCAGGCCCATCTGCTTGGGGAGGGTGAGGATCGACGCGTTGCGGATCACCACCCAGTCGAAGACCGCGGCGCCGTCGGGGTGGCGGGCGAACACCGTTCGGTACCGCTCGAGGTCCTGCGTGTGGCGGTCGGCGAGCGCCGTGATGTCGTCGAACGCGGCCTGGTCCCTATGGCTGTCCACCAGAAACGTGTGCGCGTTGACTCTCACCATCTCCACGAGCCGAAGGAAGTAGTCGGCCACCCTGTCTTCAGTGTTCTCCAGTCCCATGAAGTCGAGCACTACCCCCGTCACGTTCGCGAAGGTTGCCGGGAGCTCGCTCCGATCGAAGATCCATTCGAGCTCCACCTCTTGGAACGCGAAGCGCTCACCCTTCCTCGGGATCTGCACCATCCGCCCTCCCCCACCATGCCCGGCCGACTCGTGGTGAAGAATATATGCTGTAGCGCTATCGTCTGCAACCCACGACTGTTGCCACGTGGCAGT
>CAZCYE010000144.1:0-2239 GCA_964502775.1 uncultured Bifidobacteriaceae bacterium
AAGCGTTTCGCCGATCGGCTGCACGAGTTGATCGACCGGGAAGGGGCAGTCATGGACCCGCTCGTGGAAGACCGCGAGGAGTTCGTGCGAACCGTCGTCCGTATCCGGAACCACTTCACCCATTGGACCCCGCGCGACAACTCACCACGCCCCGATAACGAGCTGGTTCTACGAACCGCCCAACGCTTGGACGTGCTCCTACAGTCCGCGCTACTCGGAGAGATGGGATTCACCGTCGACGAGCGCGTGCTCCGCTTCTCCGAGAACAGAACCTACATGTGGCTGAAGGCCGGCGCGCCGTAGAGGCTGACCCCGTCGTCACACTCTAGAGGGGGTGCAGGCAGGCGTTGATCCACACCCTTGACCACCGCGCAGACATGGGATCGACCTCCTGACTGTGCGTCAGTTTGCTTCGACCGGAGACCGGTAAGCGGGCGATAAGGCGCCAGTAAGTGCCCCAGCGGCACTAAACGGAGCGCCGGCGCGCAGTCGCGACTCGCTGGGAGGCGGGCGGCTATTCGTGGGTCCTGCAGCCGCGGAAGAGTGGGCGGTAGCGATGGGTGGCTCTCAGTAGGCAACAGCGTAGCGTCCAGTATTCGGCACTCACCCGTTGTATAGGGTGAGCATCGGAGCAGGAGGCCCGAGTGGAGAACGCACCAGCAGTCGCGGCGGCCGAGTCGAACCGCTCGGAGCGAGCAGTCCCCGGGACGGCCGCGATCGCCTTCGAGGACGTGTATGCGGAGCACCGGCTGGCGGTCTATCGCTACCTCCGGGGGTGGGGTGCATCCGACGAGGTAGCGGCCGATCTGACCTCCGAAACCTTTGAGCGCGCGTACCGAAACCTGGCGAAATATCGGCGGGGGGAGGGCGGCCCACGGACCTGGCTCTTCCGCATTGCGCGCAACCTCGCGATCGACATGGCTCGGCGCCGCGAGTCGGCCCAGCGCGGTCTCCTCTTCTGGCCGCGCGCCGAGGTGGCGCCCGACCCGGCCGAGCTGGTGTTGCGCGACGAATCGGACCGACTTCTCGCGCAACGGGTGGCGGCGCTGCCCGCCGCGCAGCGCGAGGCCATCGTCCTGCGCTTCACTGGCGGCCTCGCGGCCCGAGAGATCGGGCTCGTCCTGGGGCGGAGCGAGGCCGCCGCACACAAGCTGATCAGCCGAGCGCTCGTCGCGCTCAGGGAGGCATACGATGACGAGGAGTGATCCGCTCGAGGCACGGCTCGAGCGGCTGTTCGCAGTGGACATGCCAGCAGCCGTGGCCGCGCAGGCCGATGCGCGCGTTAGCGAAGTTGCCGCGGCCGGCGGCCGATCTCGACGCCGTCCGGCCCTGAACTTTCGACGCGGCCTGGTCCTGGCAGTCGTGGCGACCTTCGGGCTAGCCGCCGCGGCCATCGGTGCGCTGACCCTCTACGAGCGCGTGGCCCACCTGGCGCCAGCCGGCGACCGTATGGCTTGGGAACGCTCCGTGGAGCTTGACCTGAGCGTCGAGACCGGTGGCGGCACGCTCACGCTGGCCCGCGGCTACGCCGACGCCAACCGCGTCGTGCTGGCCCTCGGCATGTCGACCCAAGAGGTCGTGTCCACCGGGGAGCTTCGCGACGCTCAGGGCCGGAGCTACGCGCCGCTCGGTGGGTTCGGGTACGTGGAGCTGTCCGGTGAGTCGGTCATGCTCCTGTCGTGGCTCGCGCCGGAGCCGCTGCCGCCGGGGGAGATCGAGCTGACCCTGTCGCCTCATTCGGCACAGGCGGCCTGGGCGCTTGCCTTCACCCTGCCCGTGGAAGGCGGCGTGACACTTGCGTCCCAGTTGGTGATGGACGTCCAGGGCGTGTCTGTCGCGCTCGAGCGGTTTGCCGTCAGCCCGACTGCGGTCATCGCGGAGCTCCAGCTGAACGGCCTCGACGCCGAGCGCTCGTGGGCGACGATCGGCAGTGTGTCGCACGACGGTGACGCCTCGTTCACCGATGGTGGGATCCACTCGATCGAGGCCGCCGACGACCCGATGCACCAGACCACGATCGTCACGACGGGCACCGACACCCCCGCGGGCGTCTGGACACTACGCATCGACGAGGTCGTGGGGTTCGACGCGAATGGCGACCAGGTTCGCATGGCGGGGCCGTGGGAGTTTGCGATTACGATGCCGTAAGGCCAAGTCCCCCGCGCCCTGGAAATGGCCGAGTGCCAGGGCGGGCAGGAATGGGGTTGCTACTCGGGCACTGGGCCTCGGCGTCGCCTGA
>CAZCYE010000145.1:0-2099 GCA_964502775.1 uncultured Bifidobacteriaceae bacterium
GCGCCCCCGGCAGGATTCGAACCTGCGCACACGGTTTAGGAAACCGATGCTCTATCCCCTGAGCTACGGGGGCGGGGCCGGTCGACTACCCGGAAGAGAACTGCGGACAGACGCCCGACCTCGATGCTAGGTCGGTGACGGTTAGTCTTCGCGACGCGCCTACGACCCTGGGGGTACTGATGCACGGAAGAACGCTGCGCCGCCTGCTACTCGTCACGTCGCTGGTCGCCGGGGTGGGGCTCGCGACCGAGGCAGCCGCCATCGCCGACACGGCCTCCAATCACTCGACCGCGGTCGCCGCCAAGAAGAAGCAGAAGAAGCCCACGGTGAAGATCGCCGACTCGGACTTCGGGGAGATCCTGGTGGACACGAAGGGCTTCACCCTCTACGCCTTCAATCCCGACGGCACGAACACCGACCAGAGCCAGTGCACCGGGAACTGCGCCGCGACGTGGCCGCCGCTCGAGGCCAAGAAGCTGAGGGCCGGTAAGGGCCTCGAGAAGTCGCTGCTCGCCAGCAACTCGAGCCAGCACATCTCCTACAACGGCCACCTGCTCTACCGGTACTCGGGGGACGCCGCGAAGGGTGAGACCAACGGTCAAGGGTTGAACGGCGTCTGGCACGTCGTCGGCGCGGACGGCAACCCGATCACCTGACCCCGCGGAATCGGGGACGGCTCGCGATGTCCCGGATGTAACGCGCTCGGCCCCTAGGGGCAATGACCTTCGGAAAGCTCTGGCTCTCGGGCCAGGGTCGGCACTGCTCGGCGCCGCCGCGAGTGCCTTTCCGCCGGCATCCCTGGGAGCGCACGGGCTCATGACGAGCGACATCGACGTCGGGCAGGCCCCGTGGCCACGCCGTAAGGGCACGCCGCTGGCCGCGGTGGGCCACACCGGGCGCGAGGTCGGTCGAGGCAGTCCATCCCGGCGCGTGCGGCGCGAACGCGAGCTCCGCAGCGGCATGGCCCACGGCCAGATCGGACTGCACTACCAGCCCATCGTCGATCTGACGTCCGGCGCGGTGCTCGGTTTCGAGGCGCTGGCGCGCTGGAGCCACCCCGTGGGCGGCGTGCTGAGCGCCGATCAGATCATCCCGCTGGCCGAAGAGGTTGGGCTGCTCGACGCGCTGGGCGCGTCGCTGCTCGAGCGCGCGTGCCGGGATGCACGCCGATGGAACGACGCGAACGGGCAGCGGGCGGGTGTCGCGGTGAACTTCTCCGCGCGACAACTCGCCGCACCGGATCTGCTGCGACGCCTCTCGGTCGCGTTGTCGACGTCGGGTCTCGACCCCTCGCTGCTCACCATCGAGATCACCGAGACCGCCGAGGTGAGCGCCGAGACCCTGTGGCTCGACGTGCTCGGCGCGGTGCGACGGCGAGGGATCACGGTGGTGATCGACGACTTCGGCATCGGCTACTCGTCGCTCGATTCGCTGCGTCGTCTACCCGTCGACGGCTTCAAGATCGATCGCTCCTTCGTGGCCGGGCTCGACGGCGCGCGTGGCGACACCGCGAGCGTGGCCATCGTGTCGGCCATGCTCACGCTCGGTGACTCCATGGGCCTGCACGTGACCGCGGAGGGCATCGAGACGCCCGAGCAGCGCGAGCGCCTCACTGCGCTCGGCACCCGGCGGGGCCAGGGCCACCTGTTCGCGCGGCCGATGGCCTGCGACCAGGTGGTCCAGCACCTCGAGGAATCCCGAGACGGTCCCGGGCGCCTTCCCCCCGGCGCCCGGGACCGTGCACCATTGCTTCCCACCGCGCCACGCGTGATGTAACGCTCGGTACCGTTTGAGGCAAGTGTTTCCGTGGGCCCGGGTGGGTCCACGCTGACTTGGAGGTCGTGGATGTCTCGTCGTCTCGCTCGCCGATCGGCCGTGCTCGCCGTCACCGTGATGGCGGCCGCGGCCTCGCTCACCGTGCTCACCGCGTCGGCGGGGGCCAAGGAGGCACCGGACGCCTCGGCGCGCGAGCAGCACTGCGCCGCGCACGTGACCGGGCAGCTGCCCTCGGGCCAGTTCATCCTCGGTTCGATCGACTGTTACGCCACGCTGGACGAGGCTCGCACCGACGGGGCGACATCGGGTGTCGCCAGCCTGTC
>CAZCYE010000146.1:0-2073 GCA_964502775.1 uncultured Bifidobacteriaceae bacterium
GACCTTGAAGTCCATGTCGCCGAACGCGTCCTCGACACCGAGGATGTCGGTGAGGGTCACGTACTTGCCGTCGGCGTAGACCAGCCCCATGGCGATGCCGGCGACCGGAGCCTTGATGGGAACACCGGCGTCCATGAGCGAGAGCGTGGAGCCGCACACCGAGGCCATCGACGTGGAGCCGTTCGAGGCCAGCACGTCGGAGACCACGCGCAGCGTGTAGGGCCACTCCTCGGAGCTCGGGACCACCGGCACCAGCGCCCGCTCCGCGAGCGCGCCGTGACCGATCTCGCGCCGCTTGGGTGAGCCGACGCGACCGGTCTCCCCGGTGGAGAAGGGCGGGAAGTTGTAGTGGTGCATGTAGCGCTTGCGGTCGTCGATCCCGATGGTGTCGAGCATCTGCTCCATCCGCGGCATGCCCAGCGTGGTCACGGTGAGCACCTGGGTCTCACCGCGCTGGAAGAGCCCGGTGCCGTGCGCGGTCGGGATGATCGCGACCTCAGCGGAGAGGTCCCGCAGGTCGGCGATGCCCCGGCCGTCGATGCGCACGCCCTCCTCGACGATGCGGGCCCGCACCACCTGCTTCTGGAGCGAACGGAAGGCGCGGCGCACCTCGGTGCCCCGATCGGCGAAGGGCCCCGGCGCCTCGTCGCTGCCGCAGAGCTCGGCGGAGACCGCCGACTCGATCTCGCCGAGCCGGGTGTTGCGCGCGGTCTTGTCGGCGATCGCCATGGCCTCGCCGGTGGCGGGGCGCACCGCGGCTGACACCGCGTCGAACACGTCGGCCTGGTAGTCGACGCGCTCGTCGTAGGCCACGGTTTCGATCGGACCCCGCGCCTCCTGCACGGCCTTCACCAGGTCGAGCTGGAGATCCACCGAGGCGCTGATCCAGCGCCTCGACTCCTCGAGGCCCTCGGCGAGGAGCTCCTCGGTGATCTTGGGTGCGCCCGCCTCGTAGAGGCGCCAGGTGGCCTCGGTGCCGCCCGCCTCCACCATCATGATGGCCACGTCACCGTCGGCGAGGCGGCGCCCGGCCACCACCATCTCGAAGGTCGACTCATCGCCTTGCTGGTAGGTGGGGTGCGCGATCCACTGGCCGTCCACGTGCGCAATGCGAACTGCACCGATCGGCCCGTTGAACGGAATGCCGGAGACCATCAGCGCCGCCGACGCGCCATTGATGGACGCGACGTCGTGGGGGTTCTCGAGATCGGCGCCCAGGATCGTGGAGATGACCTGCACCTCGTTGCGGAAGCCCTCGGGGAACGACGGGCGCAACGGACGATCCGTGAGCCGGCAGGTGAGGACCGCTTGCTCACCCGGGCGTCCCTCGCGGCGGAAGAACGAGCCGGGAATCTTGCCGGCCGCATACATGCGCTCTTCGACGTCGACCGTCAACGGGAAGAAGTCGATCCCCTCTCGGGGCTTGCTGGTGACGACCGTGGTCAGCAGCGTGGTGTCGCCGATCTGGACGAGCACGGCGCCGTCGGCGAGCTGGGCGAGCCGCCCGGTCTCGAAGGACAGGGTCTTGCCGTCGGCCGAGACCGGTCCGGAGACGCGGATGGCGTCGGTGGTCGTGGTGGGCATCGAATGCCGCTCCTTCTCATGGGCCGGAGCGGCGGTTCCCAGTGGTCAGGGTCCGAGTCCGCCCACACTCGCACGGGGGCCCGGGCACTGGCGACTGACAACCGGCGCGTCCGGCGTCGCTACGTGCGGGAGGAGCGGACCATCCGCCCCTCGTGTTCCCTACCGGCGCAGGCCGAGCTTGGCGATGATTGCCCGGTAACGCTCCACGTCGTTGTGCCGGAGGTAGTCCAGCAAGCGGCGGCGTCTGCCCACCAGCATCAGCAAGCCACGGCGCGAATGATGGTCCTTGACGTGGGCCTTCAGGTGCTCCGTGAGGTGATCGATCCGCTGCGTGAGCAGCGCCACCTGCACCTCGGGCGATCCGGTGTCGGTCGCGTGGGTGCGGTGCTCAGCGATGGTGGTGGAGGTATCGGGCATCTACATCTTCTCGACCCGCAGGAAGCGGGGAACACACGATCGTACCACGGCCCTCTCACCGGCCCCAGAGCC
>CAZCYE010000147.1:0-2070 GCA_964502775.1 uncultured Bifidobacteriaceae bacterium
GGCCCCGGCGGCGGTGCTCCCGGACGTGGCGCTCCCGGGGGGCGCGGACGCCCGGGCCCCCAGGGACAGCGCCCGCGGCGCAAGAAGCGCCGTCGTCGCGGCTTCGAGGACCTGGGGCCGGCCGCGCCGTCCCAGCTCACACCGCTCGACGCGCCCGTTCCCGAAGGCGAGATCGTCGTGTCGCGGGGCATCACCCTCCAGGAGCTTGCGCCCAAGTTGAACCGCCACACCGCCGATCTCGTGCGGCTCCTGTTCGACGCGGGCGAGATGGTGACCGGCACGCAGTCGCTGGCCGACGAGATGATCGAGCTGATCGCGGAGGCGCTCGGCGCCGAGGTGCTGCTCGTGGAGCCGGGCCAGGAGCAGGAGCTGGAGCTCCAGGCCCTCCTCGGCGACGACGAGGAGGAAGACGAGGCGCTGCTCGAGGTGCGGCCGCCCGTGATCACCGTGATGGGCCACGTCGACCACGGCAAGACCACGCTGCTCGACGCCATTCGCTCCACCAACGTGGTCGCGGGGGAGGCGGGTGGCATCACCCAACACATCGGCGCCTACCAGGTGATCCGCGACGGCCAGGTCATCACCTTCATCGACACGCCCGGACACGAAGCCTTCACCGCGATGCGAGCCCGCGGCGCGCAGGCGACCGACATCGCCGTGCTCGTGGTGGCCGCCGACGACGGCGTGATGCCCCAGACCGTCGAGGCGATCAACCACGCCCGGGCCGCGGAGGTGCCGATCGTGGTGGCGATCACCAAGGTGGACCGTGACGACGCGGACCCCCAGCGGGTGCGCCAGCAGCTCGTGGAACAGGAGCTGGTGCCCGAGGAGTGGGGCGGAGAGACGATCGTGGCCGAGGTGGCGGCGCCCGAGGGCCGAGGCGTGGCCGAGCTGCTCGACTCGCTGCTGCTCGTCGCCGAGCTCGAGGAGCTGAAGGCCAACCCCAAGGCTCTGGCGCGGGCGTTCGTGCTCGAGTCGAACCTCGACTCCGGCCGGGGCCCGGTGGTCACCGCGCTGGTGGAGCAGGGCACGTTGCGGGTGGGCGAGCCGATCGTGGCCGGCAACGGGTGGGGCCGCGTGCGGGCGATGTTCGACTACCAGGGTGACGCCGTGAGCGAGGCGCCACCGTCCATGCCGGTGGAGGTGCTCGGTCTCGACGAGGTTCCCTTCGCCGGCGACGAGCTGCGTGTGGCCCCCGACGAGCGCACCGCGCGCACCGTCGCCGAGGCGCGCGCTCGCCGGCGCCGCGTCGCGAGCATGTCGCACCCGATGATGCTCGCCGGTGGCGCCCGCCTGGAGGACGTCTTCGCGATGGTCCAGCGCGGCGAGGTGGCCACGCTCAACCTCGTGCTCAAGGCCGATGTGCAGGGATCGCTGGAGGCAGTCACCGACGCGCTGCGCAAGCTCGACCAGGATCACGAGGAGGTGCGCCTCTCGTTCGTGCACCGCGCCGTGGGCGGCGTCACCGAATCGGACGTCGACCTCGCCGCGGTGTCCAACGCCACCGTGGTCGGCTTCAACGTGCGCCCCGACCGCAAGGCCCGTGAGCGGGCCGAGGCCGAGAACGTGGAGCTCCGCCTCTACGAGGTGATCTACCAGGTGCTCGAAGACGTGAACAACGCCCTGCTCGGGCTGCTCCAGCCCGAGTTCGAGGAAGTCGTCACCGGTGAGGCCGAGGTGCGCGAGGTGTTCTCGATCCCCCGGATCGGCAAGATCGCCGGGTGCTTCGTGCGCGACGGGGTGATCACCCGCGGGTCGAAGGTGCGCTTCCTGCGCGACGGCGCGGTCATCTGGCACGGCGCGATCGCGTCGCTGCGCCGATTCAAGGACGACGCCCGGGAGGTGCAGTCGGGCTTCGAGTGCGGGATCGGCCTGTCGGACTTCCAGGATCTCAAGCCGGGTGACGTGATCGAGACCTACGACCTCAAGGAGCTCGCCCGCACCTGAGGCGTCACGGTCCGATCAGTCCGTGCGGCGCGGAGCGACGACCGGGCACGTACTTGGGCATGGGCGCGTTGTTGCCGCGAAGATGGGTGCATGCATGCCGCGGCGGTCCGCTTCGAGCTGCAC
>CAZCYE010000148.1:0-2061 GCA_964502775.1 uncultured Bifidobacteriaceae bacterium
GCCGTCGGCCGCCACCGCGGCGACCGCGGCCGCGCGCATCGCCCCCGAGCCCTGCACGGGATCCTCGGGTGCGCTGTAGCGCAGCCCGGTTGTCGGGGCGCGGCGCGCCTCCTCGGTGACCACCTGGAGATGGGTGACGTAGCGGACGAAGTCGTCGCCGATGAGGGCCATCATCGCCTCGAACATGTCGAAGCCCTCTCGCTGCCACTCCGCGAGCGGATCACGCTGGCCCATGGCGCGCAGGTTGATCCCCTCACGGAGGTAGTCCATCTCGTAGAGGTGCTCGCGCCAGTGCTGGTCGATGACCGAGAGCATCACGCGCCGCTCGATCTCGCGCAGCGTCTCCTTGCCCAGCGCGTCCTCCTTGGCCTGGTACTTCGTCACCGCCTCGTCGAAGACGAGGGCGCGCAGCTCGTCGATGTGCTGGCACTGGCCGAGCTCGTCGCGGGTGATGTCGGTGGGGAACATCACCGACAAGCTCCGCTGCAACTCGTCGAGGTCCCAGTCCTCGGAGTACTCACCCCCGCAATACGTATCGAGGAGGCGGTCGACTGCGTCCTCGATCGCCTCGAGGGCCTGCTCGCGCAGATCCTCGCCGTCGAGGATCTGCTGGCGGCGCCGGTAGACCACCTTGCGCTGCTCGTTCATCACCTCGTCGTACTTGAGGACGTCCTTGCGAATCTCGAAGTTGCGATCCTCCACGGTGTGCTGCGCTCGCTCGATCGCCTTGGTCACCATGCGCGCCTCGAGGGGCACATCGTCGGGAAAGGCGCGGTCCATCACCCAGCTCATGGCCCCGGTGGCGAAGAGGCGCATGAGGTCGTCTTCCAGCGAGAGGTAGAAGCGGCTCTCGCCGGGGTCGCCCTGGCGCCCCGAGCGGCCCCGGAGCTGGTTGTCGATGCGCCGACTCTCGTGGCGCTCGGTACCCAGCACGTAGAGCCCGCCCAGGTCACGCACGGTGTCGCCTTCGGCCTTGCACTCCGTGGCAAGACGCTTCGTGAGCTCGACCAGCTGCTCGGGCTCGGCCTCGGGCTCGGCGCCCTGGGCCAGCAGCTCCTGGCGGGCGAGGCCCTCGGGATTGCCCCCGAGCAGGATGTCCACGCCGCGCCCGGCCATGTTCGTCGCGACGGTGACCGACCGGAGTCGGCCGGCCTGGGTGACGACGAGCGCTTCCTTCTCGTGCTGCTTGGCGTTGAGCACCGAGTGCGCGATGCCGCGACGATCCAGCAGGCTCGACAGCTTCTCGGACTTCTCCACCGAGATCGTGCCCACGAGCACCGGCTGGCCCGTGTCGTAGCGCTCCTGGATGTCGTCGGCCACGGCCTCGAACTTGGCGTCCTCGGACTTGTAGATGAGGTCCGCTTCGTCGAGGCGCACCATGGGCTTGTCGGTGGGGATCGTGACCACCTCGAGGCCGTACGTGTGCGCGAACTCGCCCGCCTCGGTGGCCGCGGTGCCCGTCATGCCCGAGAGCTTGTCGTACATCCGGAAGTAGTTCTGGATGGTCACCGTGGCGAGCGTCTGGTTCTCCTCCTTGATCTTGACGCCTTCCTTCGCCTCCACGGCCTGATGGAGCCCTTCGCTCCAGCGCCGCCCCTCGAGGATGCGACCCGTGAACTCGTCGACGATCTTCGCCTCCCCGTGCTGCACCACGTAGTCGACGTCCCGCTTGAACAGCTCCTTGGCCCGCAGCGCAGCCTGGAGCTGGTGCACGAAGTTCTGGTTGACATGCTCGTAGAGATTGTCAACGCCCAGTGCCTCCTCGACGCGGTTGATGCCCTCCTCGGTCGGAACGACCGTGCGCTTGGCCTCGTCCACCTCGTAGTCACGGTCTCGCTGGAGTCCGGCCACGATTCGGGCGAACTGGTGGTAGAGGTCCTGGGCATCGTCGGCGCGGCCCGAGATGATCAAGGGAGTGCGCGCCTCGTCGACGAGGATCGAGTCGACCTCGTCCACGATGGCGAAGGAGTGGCCCCGTTGCACCTGGTCGGACCGGCTCGAGCACATGTTGTCGCGCAGGTAGTCGAACCCGAACTCGTTGTTGGTGCCGTAGGTGATGTC
>CAZCYE010000149.1:0-1996 GCA_964502775.1 uncultured Bifidobacteriaceae bacterium
CCCGGCAGCGGGCCGGTCGCCGCGGCCACGGCCCGCGACGCCACGTGGCGCCACCACGGCCCCACACCGGGAGCGTCGGACGGCGGCTCCAAGTTGGCGGCCCAGCGCACCGCGTGACCGAAGAGCCCCGCCTGGTCGATGGTCTGGCCCGCGCCCACGTCACGCAGCTCGGGAGGACGGTCCGCGGTGCACACCACCAGTGGGACCCTCCCGTGATGGGCCTCGAGCACAGCCGGATGCAGGTTGGCCGCCGCCGTGCCCGACGTGCAGCCCACCACCACCGGTCGTCCACTGACCCGGGCGAGACCGAGCGCGAAGAACGACGCCGAGCGCTCGTCCAGCATCACGTGGACCTCGATGCGCGCGTCGTGGGCCAACGCGAGCGCGAGCGGCGCGCTGCGCGAGCCCGGGGCCAGGCATGCGTCGGTCACCCCGGCGCGCGCCCATTCGTCCACGAGCGCCCGGGCGAAGGCGGTGGTCGCGTCACGGCCCATGGAGAACTCCCGGGGAGCGCGTGCCAGGATGCCGGGCGTGCGTCTCCGCCTCGTCCACGGGTTCACCCAGACGCCACAGTCCTGGGATGCCATGACCCGCCGACTGGACCCCATGTGGGACGTCCAGGCCCTGGAGGTGCCCGACGGGCTCGACTTCGCGGCGACCGCGTCGGCGTTGGGCGCCCGCGGTGGGACCGGCATCTACGTCGGCTACTCGATGGGCGGGCGGCTGTGCCTCCAGCTCGCGCTCGACCATCCCGCGATCGTGGAGCGCTTGGTGCTCGTGAGCGCGTCGCCGGGGATCGAGGACCCCGGGGCGCGCCGCGACCGGCGCAGCGCGGACGAGCGCCTCGCCGCCGATCTCGAGCGTGACGGCGTGCGGCTGTTCCTCGAGCGCTGGATCGCCCAGCCGATGTTCAACTCGCTGCCGCCCGGCACCGCGGATCTGGCCGAGCGGCTGCGGGGCAGCAGCGTCCAACGCCTCGCCCATCAGCTGCGCGCCCTCGGCCCCGGGACCCAGACTCCGCTGTGGGACCGACTCGACCGCCTGCACACGCCCACGGTGCTCGTCACCGGCGCGTTCGACCGCACGTACTGCGAGATCGCGGCGCGCGCCGCGGCCGCCATCGGTCCCCATGCCGTCACGGTCACGGTGCCCGACACGGGTCATGCCGTGCACCTCGAGCGTCCCGATGCGATGGCCCGCATCCTCATCGAGCACTCCCAGGTCCACGAGGCGCTGACCGAGCCCCGGACCGAGCCCGGGGCCGGAGCCCCCGACGACGGGCCGGCTCCTGATCGTCCCGAAACCGGTTGAGCAGCGCGGGATCGGGCACCACGGTCCGCACCTCGAGCCGCCCGTGCTCGGCCACGAGAGGGTCGCGGGTCACGTCCGGGCTCCCCGCCGTGATGGTGCCGAGCCCACACGCGAACGGGAGCTCGTCCAGCGCTGCCGCGAGCGCCAGCCCGGCGGCGACCCCCACCGACGTCTCCATCATCGAGGTGGGCACCGCGGGCACGCCGGCCGCGTCGGCCACGGCCAACGCGGCGCGCACCCCTCCGAGGGGCTGCACCTTCAGCACCACCACGTCCGCGGCACCAAGCGCGCGCAGCCGCTGCGCATCGCGCACCCCGCGCACGCACTCGTCGGCGGCCAACGGCACCGCGACCCGGCGCCGCAGCGCGGCCATGTCCTCGAGCGTCGCCACGGGCTGCTCCACGTACTCGATGTCGTAGCGGGCGAGACGCCCGATGCTGCGCTCGGCTTCGTCGATGTCCCAGGCCGCGTTGGCGTCCACCCTCACGGTCGCGGCCGGCCCCATCACGTCGCGCACCGCCGCGACCACGTCGAGGTCGCCCGGGTAGCCCACCTTGACCTTGACGGCGGTGAATCCGGCGAGCGCGTCGGGATCGAAGCCCGCGCCCGCCACGAGGGCGTTCACCGCGACATCGGCGCGGCGCGGCTCGGGCCAGCCCACGAGCGCGGCCTCCTCGGCCGCGGC
>CAZCYE010000150.1:0-1990 GCA_964502775.1 uncultured Bifidobacteriaceae bacterium
GCGGCCGCGGTCTCGTCGCACGACGTCTCGATGCCCAGGATGGCGGACCCCGGTTCGACGGCCGCGCCGTTGCCGTCGCCCTCCGGCGCTCCTCGATTCGTTCGCTGCTCACTCATGGACGGTGTCGCCGGCCACGCCGCGCTCGAGCGCGGCGAGCAGCTCGGCGTACGCGGGCTCGTTGATGCCGTGGGCCCACATCACGAGCGCGTCCTCGTTGGTCTCGGCGTAGTAGTTCTTGCGCACGCCCACCGGCCCCAAGCCGAACCTCCGGTACAGGTCCTGGGCCCCGTGGTTGGAGAGTCGCACCTCGAGCGTCAGGTTCTGGCCCCCCCGGGCCCGGGCCTCGTGGCCCACGGCGAGGAGCAGCCGGGTGCCCACGTGACGCCGTTGCCACGACGGGTCGACGGCGATCGTGGTCACGTGCCCGTCGCCGGCCGCCATCATCAGGCCGGCGTAGCCCACCACGTCCTTGCCGATCAGCGCGACGAAGTAGGCCCGGGTGGTGCGCAACGCGAGCTCGGAGAGGAACAGGGAGTGGCTCCACGGCCGGGGATACACCGCTTCCTCGATGCGCAGCACGCTCCGGAGATGGCGACGACGCATGGCGGTGATGTGCACGGTGAGGGGACGGGCAATCGTCATGGGCGATGGCGCTCCCACTCGATGTGCGCGTCGCTCTCGCGCAGGTAGAGCGGGCGGAGCTCCCAGGGAGTGCAGAACTCCTCCCGCTCCACCCGGCCCACGGCCAGCTCCACCAGCGCGCTCACGCTCGGCCAGCAGAACTCGGCCCCGGCGCGCTCGGCGTGCTCCAGCGCGCTGAAGTGCTCCTCGTACCTCGCCACGCCGTCGCCGGCGAGCAGCAGGGCTTCGCCCTCCACGCCAAGCTCGGCCACCAGGTCGGCGGGGGTGGCGAGGCCGTAGTCGCCCACCCGCTGCACTCCGCCGGGCACGGGCGTGTAGCGGGCGTGGAAGACCTCACCCCGGCGCGCGTCGATCGCCACCGCGATGTCGCGCCCGGCGTGGCGCAGCGGGAAGGCCACCAGATCGAGACTGGGCACGCCCACCACGGGGAGCCGCAGCGCCTGCGCCATCACCATGGCGGTGGTCACCCCCACCCGCAGCCCGGTGAAGAGCCCGGGCCCGATGCCCACCGCGATCGCCGACACCTCGCCGAGCCGCATCGAGAGCTCATGGCAGAGGTACTGCACCGCCGGCGCGAGCTGCTCCGCGTGGCGGCGCTCACCGACGAGCCGGACCTCGCCCCGCAGCCCGTGTCGATCCCCGATCGCGACCGCCACCTGCGGCGTCGAGGTGTCCACCCCGAGCACGAGCATCATGCGCTCCGGCGATCGATGGGCTCGACGCCATCGACGGAGTCGACGGCGCCCGCGAGCTTGGGTGCCCGCGCCGCCCAACCCGGACCGTGGGGGGTGAGCACGAGCTGGCGCTCGTCGTCGGGCGCCGAGGAACCCGGCCACTCGAGATGCACGTCCAGGCGATCCCCGCCGAGTTGTCCCAACACGACATCGCCCCACTCCACGACGAGGATCGCGCCCTCGCCGAGCTCCTCGAGCCCCAGGTCGTGGTACTCGGCCACGGTGTCGAGTCGGTAGACGTCGACGTGCACGAGGCGCTCACGGCCGTCGTAGACGCGCGCGATCGTGAACGTGGGGCTCACGACGGTGTCGGTGACGCCGAGCCCCTCGGCGAGGCCGCGCACGAGCTCCGTCTTGCCCACGCCGAGATCGCCCGACAGGGCGACCGTGTCGGACGGGGCCAGCACGCCCGCGAGCGCGCGCCCGAGCGCGCGGGTCTGCGCGGCCGAGCGTGAGCGCACGCGGATCTCGTTCACGTCTTCCGCTCTCGGCGGCTGCGCCGCCGGGCCGCTTGGGCCCCGCTCGCTGCTCGACGGGATACCCGCCTCGCGACGCTCACTCACGTCTTCCGCTCTCGGCGGCTGCGCCGCCGGGCCGCTTGGGCCCCGCTCGCT
>CAZCYE010000151.1:0-1924 GCA_964502775.1 uncultured Bifidobacteriaceae bacterium
GGCCGCGGCGAGCGCTTCGAGGTTCGACGCCCCGGCCGGCGCCGGGGGCTCGCGCCGCCCGTCACGGCGCAGCTCGCGCAACGCACGCTCGGCCTCACGGGCCCGCTCGGCCTCTCGCGCGACGCGCGCCTCGGCCTCGGCCACGACCGCGTCGATGTCCTCCTGGCGACGGCGCTCAACGGTGAGCTCGCGCTGGGCGCTCACCTCGCGCTGGCGCCGACCACGGCGTTCCTCGCGCAGCTGCTCCTCGAGCGTGGCGACCTGCAAGCGAGCGGCGTCGCGAGCGTCCTCGGCCCGACGACGGGCCTCGTCGAGCATCGAGAGCTGGAGCGTGCGCGCATTGGCGTCATCGGCGGCCTCGCCCGCGAGTCGCTCGCGATCTGCGACCGCACACACGAGCCCGAGCCCGAACGCCGAGCCATCGGGCTCCAGTGCGTAGAGCACGGCGGCGAGCAGCGGCAGGTCCGAGCGCTGCATGGCGTCCTCGACCAGGCGCAACGCGTCGGACACCACCCAGTCGTCATGGGCCGAGATCACCTCGGGGCGGGCCAGGAATCGCTGCGTCACCCGGTCACGGAACCGCTCGTCCCCGTCGAAGGCGCGCCGGAGCTGCTGCCGCGCGGGCCCCGTCCCGAGCTTACGGAGATCGAAGCCGGCGATGGGCCGCAGCACCGAGGGCACATCGTCGGCATCGAGCTCGCGAAGCGCCGCCGCCGCGTCCTCCAGCAATGGTGCGAGAAGCCACTCCGGCACGAGCGCGGTGGCGGCGTCGACGCGTGTGCTCGCAGTACCCGCCGCCGCGCCGTCACCGAGCGTCATTCGATGCTCACCACCCCGGCCGCCGTGGCCGGGGCGGCGGCAGGGGCGGCGGCGGCGGCGACCAACGCGGCCGGCACCGCCTCGAGGTCCATGACTTCGATCCTCGGGCCCGTGGCGCCGCACCAGCGGCACGTCACAGACTCGACGCGCTCGTCGAGGACCTCCTCGTCCTCCACGACTGCGCCGCCCCCGACGCTGAAGTGGTGGAACGCCCGTGTACGTCGACTCGACACCACGTCGAAGCGGGTTCGGTTGCCGCACTCACTGCAGCGGTACGACGGCGCGGCCGCGTCGCCGGTTGGAGGCGAGCTGGTGACAGGCAAGCCGAGCGAGCCATTCGAGGGGGACCGCACGCGCGGAGTCTACCGCCGCGGTCGGGGATTTCGAACGGATGTTCGCTCGGCGCGTCTGACGCGCGTCAGGGCGAGGGCCGGCCTCGCGGTCGGCTCTCCTTGCGCGGCGGCGGCGTCACCTCGGGCTCGTTTGCCGCGACCGGCCCCGCCGCGGACCGGCGCGTCGGCCGCGTCGGCCGCGTCCGCGCGGGCGAAGGCGAAGGCGAAGGCGAAGGCGAAGGATCCCCCGGCGCACGATGCACCACGACGCCGGGCGCACCAACTCGCCGACCCGGCCGACCCGGTCGGCCCGGCATGGCCCCGAGCGGAGCGCCGGCCGCACCTGAGCGCACGCGCTCCCCGCTGCGGTTCAGGGGTGGGGACAGCGGTGGGGAGGACGGGGCCCTCTTCGAGGGAACGGGGCGCGGGTTGGCCATGAGCTCGCGGCGGTGCAGCATCCACCAGCGGCCCCCCTCCACGAAGACCTCCACGAGCACCGTCGTGGCGAGCGCCCACAGGGCCACGATCACCACCAAGGGTATGAAGCGCCCGAGGTGATCCTCGGCGATCACGTCCAGGAGCTTGTCCGTCGTCAGGTAGCCGAGCTTGCGCGCCGGCACGCCCACGAGCACCAGGCCGAGGGGCACGGCCACGACCCAAGCGAGGATTCGGAGCAGCACCGGAACCGAGTCGCGGCCCGGCCGGGTCACACCGGCGAGCGCGGCACCGGCGGGACCGACCACGACCGCACCCTCGCGCGGCGCGACGCCCGG
>CAZCYE010000152.1:0-1922 GCA_964502775.1 uncultured Bifidobacteriaceae bacterium
CGGATGATCGTGCCTTGGGGTCTGTGGCCTCCGCTTGCAACGCGGCGGGCTCGAAAACCCGGGCAAGACGGACTTCTCCAGCTGCGCGTCGTCTTCGTGTCGTTTTTCGTTCCGTTGGTCCTAATCTCGGCGACCGTACCTTGGCTCGCCGACAGCCTTCGCGGCACGATGGATACGAAGATTGCGTTGGCCATCGTCGTTACCTCAGGTCTGGGACAGTTCGTTGTCGTGCACTTGCTCAAGCGCCCGCTCGATTGTGAAACGCTTTCAGGTTCGTACGTCTCCCGGTTCTTTCTCCGTATGGCGTTCGCGGCGCAAGCAGCTCTTTTGGGATTCGTACTCACGCGCACGACAAGCAATGCGTGGATCTACTTCGTCGGTGTGGGCTTCGCACTCATTGGCTTCGCCCGTCACGCGCCCACCGCCGGACATCTCGCGCGTGATCAGCAGGAACTGACCTACGCCGGCTGCTCGAAGTCCCTCGTCGCCGAGCTCCGCAAGGGTCCGCTGGAGACGAACCGTCCCGCCAAGAAGCGGGGGTGGCGCTCCGAAACCAACCGTCTCGATCACTGACCACGAACACCGATCAGGGCGGCGCGTGGGCGAGGTCGTCAGCGTGCTGGGGTGGCTGCCAGTTCCAGGTGCCGGGGCCGCCGGTGAGCATGTAGCCCTCGACGTGCTTCTGGCGGTGGTGCCAGCGACAGAGCCGCACGAGGTTGTCGAGGCTGGCCGGCCCGCCGAGCGCGAACGGGACACGGTGATCGATCTCGAGGCCGTGGCGCTGGTCGCACCCAGGCACGGCACACAGCGGGTCGCGGGCTTCGATGGCGCGGCGCAGGTTGGCGGGGATGGTGCGCCCGAGGTGCGCGACCTGGGTCACATCCTGACCCTTCTTGACCACCAGGGTCATCGTCGCGTCGGTCGCCAGCGCGCGGGCGGTGGCGACGGGGATCGGCCCGATGCCCGGGATCTCGCAGCGCTCACCGTGCTCGGGGTGGCCGCGGACCAGCGCACCGTGGTCGACCACGACCTGCACGGCGGCGGGTGCCACACCGGGACCGTCGGCGAGGGCGACAAGCGCGTCCATGGCGTAGGCCTCGGTGGGCTCGCGGCGCCCCGCCTTCCAGGCGGCCTGGAAGATGCGCTCCTGGTGGGTCTCGATCCCGGCCAGGAGCCGGGCACCGGCGTCGGGAGTGGTGCGACCACCAAAGCAGAACGCGCCCTCCGCGTCGGACCAGTGCCGGAAGTGCCGGTCCCGGTGGATTCGCTGGTATCGCTCGGACCCATCGGGCTCGGCCGCGGCGCGCACCGCCCGGCATCGCTCGCGCAGGCCTTGGAGGCCGTCTCGGCCCGCCGCGTCGAGCAGGTGCTGCTCAGCCGCGGGGTCGGCGACCGCGGCTTGGGTGATCTCCCGGGCCTGGACCTCGGACAGCTCCCCCGCCCGGAACGCGGCCGCAGTGCGAGGGCAGTCATCGAGCCGGCGAGCGGTGGCCAGCGTGTCGACCGCCGCGCTGATCGCCGTGCCGGCCCGGGCCGCGAGCCAATGCGCCGCGCTCCGGTGCCCCCCAGCGCGCCACGCGTTCGTCTCCTCCACCCGACGGGCCGCGATCGCCTTGCCCGCCGCGCCCAGGCGCTCGGCTTCACCGAACAGCTCTACCAGGCGCGCCGCGTCAGCGGCGTCGAGTGTGCGCGGCTCTAGATCACGCACGAACTCGCGCAACGCCTCGACCGAATCACGAACACGACTGAACATGCGCACAACATATGCCGAGGCTGTGACAGCTACCTCATCTGGCCGGGCGTCACTCCCGAAGCTACGAACACGACCCTGGAGCGAACACGAGCCGACTACCGGCGCGGGCGCCGCGTCAGTCCGACTTGGCCTTGCCCTTGGCCTTCTGGGCGCGCTTCCACTCCCGCAC
>CAZCYE010000153.1:0-1898 GCA_964502775.1 uncultured Bifidobacteriaceae bacterium
GCTAGAGGTTGACGACCGGACAGGTGAAGGTGCGGGTGATGCCCTCGACGGCCTGGATCTGCGAGACGACGAGGCGCCCGAGATCGTCGAGGGTGGGGGCCTCGGCGCGCACGATCACGTCGTACGGCCCGGTCACGTCGTCGGCGGCCACCACCCCGCTGATCTTGCGCACCTTCTGGGCGACTTGTTCCGCCTTGCCGACCTCGGTCTGGATGAGCACGTACGCGCCGATGGCCATGCCGGTCCCCTCTCCGTCGTGCGCGGATCGTAGCGGCGGTGAGTGACGGCGTGTTCGCCGATCGTCGCGACGCCGGGCGCCGGCTCGCCGCAGTGCTCCAGGTCGAGCTGGCCGAGCGCGTGCCGGACCCCGCGGCCCCGGCGCACGACGTGGTCGTGTGCGGGATCCCCCGGGGCGGGATCGTGGTCGCCGCCGAGGTGGCGACGGCACTGGGGGTGCCCGTGCGGGCGATCGTGGCCCGCAAGGTGGGTGCGCCCGGGCATGCCGAGCTCGCCATCGGCGCGGTGGGCCCCGACGGCGTGGCCGTCATCAACGAGGACCTCGCCTCCCGCACCGGCGCGTCGGCGCGCTGGCTGCAACGGGCCGTCGCCCAGGCCCGCGCTGATGTCGGCGAACGGATCGCGGCGCTCGGCGGTGTCGTGACCGGCGCCGATGTCGCCGGACGCATCGTGGTGGTCGTCGATGACGGGGTGGCCACCGGCGCGACCGCGGCCGCGGTCGCGCGCTGGCTCCTCCAGGCCGGCGCAGCGCACCGCGTGCTCGCCCTGCCCGTGGGACCGCCCGCCACCCTTGCTCGCCTCGAGCAGGACTACGACCAGGTGATCGCCCTGGAGCGCCCACCCATGCTGACCGCGGTCGGCCAGTGGTACCGCGACTTCACCCAGACGAGCGACGACGAGGTGGCGCGGCTGCTCGGTTCTTCTCACGGCCCGCCTCACGACCCCTCCTCCCCACCCTCCGCCTGACGCTCCCGGCTGAGCGCCGCGGCGCCCGTGTCGCCGCCCCCGGTCTCCGGCGGCTCGTCACCGAGCCACAACCGGGCCGGCTCACCGTGCACCACCTCGAGCGTGGCCGTCACGTCGCCGGCGTCGCTGAGCGCGACGCCCACATGCGGTCCGCTGCCGTTGGTGCGATCGTTGGCGAAGAGCTCCGCGGTGGTCGACCGCTCGGGCTGCGCCCGCGCGTGGACAGTCACGTATCCGAAACCGGGCTCGGCCGCGATGACGACCCGCTCGAAGCCGTCGTCGTCGACCACCACGATGCGACGGGCGCGAATCTCGCGGCCGAGCCCGCGGCGCAGCACGGCGATCTCAACCCGCAGTGACTCGACCGCGGCGGTCAGGTTGTCGAGGCGCGGATCCTGAGCGCGGGACGGCTCCGCTGGCGGGTTCGAGTCGCTCACGCCCGCTCCCTCCCTCCGGTCGCAGCTCGTGTCGCTCTACGCGGCAGCGAGCGATCGGTGCGGGGGAAGCGGGCGGGTCACGGGTTGGCCCCGGCGCGCGGTTGGGATACTAGAAATCGAGTGCGACACCTACGGCAGATCGGCCGATGCCGGTGGGTGCTCAACGGCGAGGTGCTCGCCTCCGTGTCGGCTTGGGTCGGGTCCCGGCGCGGCGTTCGACCCGGACCACGATCTCGGAGGGCTTCACGCCGAGGGCGTCGGCGATCACCCAGAGCGTGTCGAGCGTGGGGGAGCTGTGGCCCCGCTCGAGCAGCGACACGTAGGTGCGGTGCCGGCCACACGCGAACGACAGCGCCTCCTGGGACAGGCCACGCTCGAGCCGGAGCTCGCGCACGACATTGCCGAACGCGCTGCTGACTGCCACTGCCACGTGGCAACAGTCGTGGGTTGCAGACGATAGCGCTACAGCATATATTC
>CAZCYE010000154.1:0-1876 GCA_964502775.1 uncultured Bifidobacteriaceae bacterium
GTTGGCCTCGTCGACCCCGAGACCGCAGAGCACGAACCTCGCGTCGGGGCAGCGATGGAGCACGGTGCTCGCGGCCAGGGCGAACGTTCGATGATCCTTCTCCCGCGCGAAGCGAGCCACCATCCCGACGACGGGTACGCCCGAATCGAGGCCGAGCTCGGCGCGGGTCGCGGCGCGGTGCGCCGGGTCGGGACGAAACGTCTCGATGTCCGCTCCGTTGGGGATCACGACCATGCGCGACGCGTCGTACCCCGCGTCGATGTGGGCACGGGACGCGATCTCCGAGCAGCACACGATCCGGCGCGGGAGCCGGCGCGAGAGCCGCGCACAGGCCCACAGCGTCGCCCGGGAGCGTGCCGAGCTCCACTCGCGCTCGAGCACCGTGTTGTGCACCGACCACACGACGGGGATCGCGCCGGCTCGGCGCGCGGCGAGGCCCCCCAGCAGGTCGGCGTGGTACATCCAGGTCTGCACCACCTGGGGCTCCGCGGCGCGCAGGTGCCGAACCAGGCGTGAGAGCCCTCGGGGATCGGGAACGCCGGGGCGCATCCCGAGCGTTGCCACGGGCACACCCGCGGCCCGCACGCGGCCCGCGATCGGCCCCTCGGGCAGCAGGCTCACCACCTCGCTGTTCCAGCCGGAGGACCCGAGCCGCTCGCACAGCTTCGCGAGCATCGTCTCGGCACCCCCCACGTCGAGCCCGGTGATGACGTGGACAACCTTGGGCCGACCGGCGTTCAGTGGGCGCTCCGTCCAAGCGGCTGGGGTGCGGACGCGCGGGTACTGTATGTCAACCGCGTCCGCCGACCGGCAGTCCCCGACGGAGCCGATGCTCGAGTTCCTACGCGCATTTCGACCAATTCTCGCCCGTCCGGTCAAGGTGCGTCTTGTATTCGCCGTAGGGGTGGCGTCGGTGCTCGCGATCATGGACGCGATCGGGATCCTGCTGATCCTGCCGCTGGTCCAGACACTCGACGGACTCCGTACCGATCGGATCCCCAGCGCGGCCGAGCCGATCGCCGACCTGTTGCACGATCCCACACCGGGGAACGTGGCGGTGGTGCTCGCCATCTTGGTGTTCGTCGCCTTCCTCGCCAAGGCCGTGCTCGCGATCGCGTACCTGCGGTGGAGCTTCCGCTTCCTCGCCCGGGCCGAGGCGTCGACGGCGACGCGGCTCATGCGCGCCTACCTCAACGCGCCGTGGACGTTCCATCTCGAACGCAACGCCGGGGAGCTGATGCACACGGTGGGCACGGCCACCGCGGTCGCGTTCCAGGCCGGGCTGGCCAACATCGTGGGCACCTTCGCCGACATCGCCGTGCTGATCGGCATCGTGGTGGTCCTCGTGATCGTGGACCCCCTGGCCGCGGTCGTCATCGCCCTCTACCTCGTGGCCGTGGCCCTCGCGTACCGGTACTTCCTCCTCAAGCGGGCCAAGACTGCGGGCGAGATCCAGTCCGCCGCGGCGCGTCGGGCGTCGAAGGCCGCGCACCAGAGCATGGCCGCCACCAAGGAGATCATCGTCCGGCACCGCCAGGACCACTTCGTCCGCACGTATGGAGACGCCCGCAAGGCGACCGCCGAATCCAGCTCCACGCTCATGCTGCTCGCCTTCGCCCCCCGCTACTACTTGGAGGTGGCGCTCATCCTCGGCGTGGGTCTCACCGGAGGGCTGCTGTTCCAGGTCCGCTCCACCGCATCGGCCGTAGCCGTGCTCGCCATGTTCCTCGCCTCGGGCTTCCGCGCGCTGCCGTCGATGCACCGGTTGCTGGCCACGCTCAGCGCCGTGCGCGGCTATCAGCCCGCGCTGGATCTCTTCGCCAACGACATCAAGAACCTGGGGCTCCCCCCCGCCGAGTCTCCGCGTCGGGCCGAG
>CAZCYE010000155.1:0-1876 GCA_964502775.1 uncultured Bifidobacteriaceae bacterium
GGCTCGGGCGGCTGGCGGTCCCGATCGCCAGCCCGACCGGGAGGACGCCCGGGGGGACGCCCAATGGGACGCGGCGACTCGGCGCGGGCAGGAGCGTCGGGCGCGGGGGCGGTCGGGGTGGCGTCGTCGGCCACGAGCGTGAACTTCACCGTTCGCTCGAGACGCTGGGCGAGCGCGGCCCGGATCGTGTCCGCCTCGCGCTTGAAACGAGGGCGGGCGGCGTCGATCTGGTCGGCGGGCACGCCGAACACCACGACGTCGTCGTCCACGCGCAGCGGCTGCGCGGCCGCGGCCGCGGCACGCGTCGCCGGGGGGAGCGTGGGCAGGAGGGCCGCCCAGGCCATGATCACGTCGTCGAGGGACAGCGGCGGGGGCGGCGGGGCCGGTGCCGAAGGTGGCGGTGGGGGCGTCGCAGCCGGCGCGGCCGGTGCGGTCGGCGGGGGCGGCGTCTCGTCCACGCGCGCACGGGGTGTGGGCACCTCGTTCGTCGACGCGGCACCTCCGCCTTGCTCGGCGCGACGCTCCACGTCCTGGGCCGCCCGCACCGCGCCGATGGTGCGCCCCGGCCCCCCAGCCGCGCCGCGTGCACTCGGATCCGGCATCGAGGCGAGCATCGGGGCGGTGATCGATCCCTGGGCGGGGTGCGCGGACTTGATCGGCGTATCCGTCGCCCCTGCCGGACCCCCGGCCGCGAGGGCACGCTCGAGTCGCTCCAGCCGCTCGATCACTGTCTGGAGTGGTGGCCCCGCGTCGCGGCGGCTCAAGCGAACGAGCGCCACCTCGAGCACCAGCCGGGGATCGGCTGCGTCGACGCCCCGCATGTCCACCACCGCCTGGCCGAGCGTCTCGATCACCCTCACCATCGCGGCGTTGCCGAGTGCGTGCCCGATGTCGCGCAGGCGGTCCTGCTCCTCGATCGGCGCGTCCACGCGCACCCGGCCCTCACCGGCGGTGAGCACGAAGGCATCACGAGCAGTGCGGAGAAGATCCTCCGCGGTGCGGCGCGGCTCGTGCCCGCCGTCGAAGATCTCCGACAGCACCGTGAGCGCGGTCGCCGAGTCCTCCCCGGCGATCGCCTCGAGCACGGCCGCCCGCTCCACGAACGGCATGTGGGCCTCGAGGGTGCCCACGGCCATGACATCGACGGCGCCCGTTCCCCCGGCCATCACCTGTTCGAGCACCGAGAGCGCGTCGCGCACCGAGCCCTCGCCGGCGCGGGCGATGGCATCCACGGCCACGCGGTCGAAGCCGACGCCCTCGCGTTCGAGCACCGACACCAGCAGGTCTGCGATCTCGGCGGTGGGGACGAGCGTGAAGGAGAAGTGCTGGGTCCGGGAGGCGATGGTCGCGGGCATCGACTCCGGCTCGGTGGTGGCGAGGATGAACATCACGTGCTCGGGTGGCTCCTCGAGCGTCTTGAGGAGGGCACTCACCGCCGGCGAGCTCCGATTCCTCCCACCCAGCATGTGGGCTTCGTCGATGATGTACACCTTCCGCTGCGCCCGCGCGGTGGGGACGAGATGCACGCGCTGGATGAGATCGCGCACGTCGTCGATCCCGTTGTTCGACGCCGCGTCCATCTCGAACACGTCGGGAAAGGAGCCCTTGGCGATCGCGACGCAGTTGTCGCACTCACCACACGGCTCGCCCTCGGGATCGAGTGCGGTGCAGTTGAGCGCCTTGGCGAGCACCCGCGCCGTGGTCGTCTTGCCGGTACCCCGAGGCCCGGAGAAGAGGTACGCGTGCCCGACGCGGGCGTCGCGTACGGCATGGCGCAGGGCCGTGGTCACGTGGTCCTGGCCGACCAGCTCGTCGAAGCGCTGCGGCCGGTACTTGCGGTACAAGGTCTGGTAGGCCACGCCGCCGACTGTATCGA
>CAZCYE010000156.1:0-1861 GCA_964502775.1 uncultured Bifidobacteriaceae bacterium
CCCGCCTCGAGGCTGATCGAGCCGGTCCAGCCCTTCGTGCCGCTCACCTCGTTCAACACCTCGGTGAGCTCAGCCGCCTCGAAGCCACCCGCCTCCTCGATGGCGGCGGCAAGCACGTTCACCGAGTCGAAGGTGTAGGGGCTCCAGGTGCCGGGCGCGGTGTCGAACTGCCGGCGATACGCCCGCACGAAGCGCTTGGAACCGGCGAACTCGCCTGGCGCGGGCACCCCCACCACGGGACACACCCGCGCCGCGTCCACACCGGCCGCGGTGATGAAACCGTTGTCGTACGCGCCGTAGTCGGCGACGCACTGGGCGTCCACGTCGAGCTCCAGCATCGCCTTGGCGATCAGCCCTCCCTCGGGGAAGTAGGTGGCGGCGTAGATCACGTCAGGGTTCGCCGCCGCGACCTGCTCCACCACGTCGGTGTAGTCGTCGGCGCCGGGCTCGATCGGCTCGTAGGCGGTGATCGTGACGCTGGCCTGCTCGAGCAGGTCCTTGAGCGCGGCGGACACGGTCTCGGTGTAGAGCGCGGTCGAGTCGTAGATGATCGCCACCGACTCGGCCTCTAGCCATTCGGTGAGGGCCTCGGCCGCGGTGGGCGCGATCTGGGAGGTCATGGGCTGGAGGGTGAAGCCGAGCCCCTGGGTCTCATCGGCCGAGGTGAGACGGATCGGCACCAGGCCGGCGTCGATGTAGAGGGGCAGGGTCTCGGCGCCGACACCGGAGTTGTAGGGGCCGACGATGCCATCGAGGCCGTCGGTGATGGCCGCGGTCGCCGCGCTCACCCCGGCCTCGGGGTCGGCCTCGTCGTCGATGGGGACGATCTCGACCCGCATGTCGTTGATGCCGCCCTGGGCGTTCAGGCGCTTGGCGGCGAGCTTGGCTCCGTTGAGCATCCCCTGGCCGATGCTCGCCTGGTCACCCGAGAGCGGCGCCTCGACACCGATGCGGACGACGGCGTCCGACCCGGCGCCGGCCACGGACATGCCGACGGTGGGTATGGCCAGCGCCACGAGCATGGCCACGACGGTGGCCGTGAGGTTTCGGGTACGACGAGACACGCGGCATTCCTCCATGAGGTGAAGCGGACGGCAGATCATAAGGCCGCCGTGGGCTCGAACCGGAGGCGGGCTCCCCATCGGTGGCGAGCAGGCGGCGGGAGGGGCTCTCAAGGGCCCTCCCGGTCGTGCCGACATAGAGGGATGCCCAGAGCGGGAGGCTCGGTGGGCCTGCGCCACGGCGCGGGCGCGGCGCGGATCGCGCTGCTGATCGGCTCTCCGCTCGCGCTGTTCAGCCTCCTGCTGCTGATCCCCCGGCTCGACGTACTGTTCCAGTCCCCGGGCTTCCACGTGGTGATCGTGAGCACGATCGCCGCGTGCGCGTTCTTCACCGCGGTCGTCGCCTGGTTCTCGGCCAGCCGGGCGCGCAACGGCCCCGTTCTGCTCATCGCGCTCGGCTGCTTGGGAGTTGCGATCCTCATGCTCGCCCACGGGCTCACCACTCCCGGCGCGCTCGGTCAGCCGGTGAACGCGTGGATCGGGCGCCTTCCCGTCATCGGGATCTCGATCTTCGCGGTCTGCCTCGCGTTCGCCGCCACCGTCGATCGCCACCGCCTCACGAGGTGGGCCGGCCGAATGCCGGCCTGGGTGTTGACGGTACCGGCGGCCGCATTGCTCGCCCTCGGCGCCGCGGTGGTCTTGAACCCGCACATCGGCCACGGCCAGGCTCCGATCGCCCACGAGGACACGTTCCAGGCCCTCGTGATTCTCGGGGCGTGTCTCTTGCTCGTGCCGACGGGCGCGGTCTTCTGGCGGCGGTGGCGCTTCGGGCGTGACCCCGTAGAGTTCGCGCTCGCGAC
>CAZCYE010000157.1:0-1845 GCA_964502775.1 uncultured Bifidobacteriaceae bacterium
ATCGTCCCAATATTCAAATGCGGCTTCGTCCGCTCAAACTTCGCCTTCGCCATGGAGGCTCTCGTCCTTTCTGCGTGCCGACTCGGGCGCTACTCGCCGCGGGCCCGAGCAGTGATCTCGGTGGCAATCGACTCCGGCACCTGCTGGTAGGAGTCGAACTGCATCGTGTAGGTCGCGCGCCCCTGGGTGCGCGAACGAAGGTCGGTAGCGTAGCCGAACATCTCGGCGAGTGGCACTTGGGCGCGGAGCACGTGGGACGTGCCGCGCTGCTCCATCCCCTCCACCTTGCCGCGCCGAGACGACAGGTCGCCGATGACATCGCCCATATAGCTCTCGGGCGTCACCACCTCCACCTGCATGATCGGCTCGAGGAGCGCCGGCTTGGCCCGCCGGGCTGCGTCCTTGAACGCCAGCGAGCCCGCGATCTTGAAGGCCATCTCGCTCGAGTCGACGTCGTGGTACGAGCCGTAGGTGAGGACGGCCCGCATGTCCACCAACGGGTAGCCGGCCAGCACCCCCCCCTCCATGGCCTCTTGGATCCCGGCATCCACCGCGGGGATGTACTCGCGCGGGATGACGCCACCGGTGATCTTGTCGACGAACTCATAGCCTCCGCCCGGGCCGGTGGGCTCGAGGTCGATGACCACGTGGCCGTACTGGCCCCGGCCGCCGGTCTGGCGCACGTAGCGCTGCTCCACCTTGGTGACGGCCACCGTGATCGTCTCTCGGTACGCGACCTGGGGCTTGCCCACGTTGGCCGCGACCGAGAACTCCCGCGTCATCCGGTCGACGAGCACGTCGAGGTGCAGCTCGCCCATACCCGAGATGATCGTCTGGCCGGTGTCTTCGTCCGTGCGCACCTGGAAGGTGGGGTCCTCTTCGGCGAGGGCCGCCAGCGCCTTGCCCAACTTGTCCTGGTCAGCCTTGGTCTTGGGCTCGATGGCCACCGAGATGACCGGCTCCGGGAACTCCATCCTCTCGAGCACGATCGGGCTCGTCGGGTCGCACAGCGTGTCGCCGGTGGTGGTGTGCTTCAGTCCCACTGCGGCCACGATGTCGCCCGCGAACACACCGTCCTTGTCCTCCCGGTGGTTGGCGTGCATCTGGAGGATACGGCCGATGCGCTCCTTGCGATCCTTGGTCGCGTTCAGCACCTGGCTGCCCGCCGCGAGCTTGCCGGAGTACACGCGGAAGTAGGTGAGCTTGCCCACGTAGGAATCGCTCATGATCTTGAACGCGAGCGCGGCGAAGGGCTCGTCGTCGGCGGCGTGACGGGTGGCGGGCTCACCACTCTTCACGTCGACTCCCTCCATGGGCGGAACGTCCACCGGGCTCGGGAGGTACTCGATGACCGCGTCGAGGAGGGGCTGCACGGCCTTGTTCTTGAAGGCCGACCCGCACAGCACCGGGACCACCTCGCCCGAGACCGTCGCGGCCCGCAACGCGGCGCGCAGGTCATCGGCGGTGATCTCCTCTTCGCCCACGTACTTCTCGAGCACCACCTCGTCGAAGCGGCTCACCACGTCGACGAGCTCGTGACGCCAATGCGCCGCCTCGGTGGCGAGGTCGGCCGGAATGTCGACGGTGTCATAGCTCTCGCCCATCCCGTCTTCCCACACCAGGGCCTTCATCTCGAGGAGGTCCAACACGCCGCGGAACCCACCCTCGACGCCGATCGGCAGCTGCGTGAGCGCCACGGTGGCATCGAGCCGGTCCTTGATCATCTCGACGCAGCGGAAGAAGTCGGCCCCGACACGGTCCATCTTGTTGACGAAGCAGATGCGGGGGACGTTGTAGCGGTTGGCCTGGCGCCAGACGGTCTCGGTCTGGGGCTCCACGCCCGCG
>CAZCYE010000158.1:0-1830 GCA_964502775.1 uncultured Bifidobacteriaceae bacterium
ACCGGGCCGGCCGGGCCGACCGGGCCGACGCGGGTGCGGCGGAGATCCAGGAGCGCTTGGTGCTGCACGGCGAGCACGGCGACCGCGGCGACGCCGATGGCCAGCGTCACCGGCACCCAGCCGTCGTCCCGACCGAGGGTCCCGATCGAGACCACCACCATCACCCCGGGCGCGAGCGCCCCCAACGCTGCGTGGCGGCGGAAGGCGAGGTGGTCGGCGATGCTCGCCATGAGCCACACCGCCACGACCGCCAGTGCGAGCACGCCGTCGGTAGCTCGGATGGGCACGGTGTCGACGCGCAGTGTCGCCCAGCCCGCGTCGAGGAGGTCGCCGAGCGCACGCAGTGAGCCGGGACCGGGGATGCCGGCGGTCGTGGAGCCGGGTGCGAGTACCCACACGAGGTACAGGACGAGCGCGACGAAGCTCAGCGCGCTCGCCATGAGGGGCCGCGCGGTGGCGCGGTGGCGACGAGCCGCGAAGGCGACGAGATGGGCGCCGAGCGCAGCACCCACGAGCACAGCCAGGTAGCGGCTGCCCGAGAGCACGCTCCCGAACGAGGCTGCGATCGCCGCGCTCAGCGCGGCGAGGCTGAGGGTGACCGGAAGCTCGCGGCGCGCCATTGCAGGCAGGCTCGATTCCATGCCGAGGGGAAGGGCTCGATGCTGGCGTCGACGGTCGGCAGTCGCCCGGCGGTGACGCCGCCGCGCCGGGTCGTGACGAGGGTGACGGCGCGACGGGTCCACAGCCGAGCCAGCGCGTCGACGATCTTGGTGTCGGGAGCACCCGTGACGGCCACCACCGCGCCGAGATCGAGCCGATTGCGCATGACCCCGACCACGGCGGCGAGCCGGTCGTCCTCGGACGGCTCGGCCACCGCGAGCTCGTCGAGCAGCACCGCACGCTCCGGTGCGCTACCGCCTCGACGAGGGCCCCGCAAGATCGTTCCCGCCGCCGTGAGCACCTCGACCGGACGGTGGAAGCGGTCGAGGCTCGCGCTGACCGACGCCACCACCTCCACGGCCAGCTCGAACGACTCGTGGTCGTGGACGCCCGCCCGGGTGTCGAGCAGCACTGCCGTGCCGCCCGGCGCGGCAGCCTCGTCGACGCGGGTCACGAGGTCGCCCCGCCGCGCGCTGGATCGCCAGTGCACGCGCCGGGGATCGTCACCGGGCTCGTAGTCGCGCAGGCCGAGGAGCTCGCCCAGGCTCTCGACCAGCACGCGCGGGCCCTCCGATCGCTCCGCGGGCTCGCCGCCACCGCCGCGCCGAGGTGGGAGCACGTCGTGCACGCGTGGGCAGACGACGATGTGCGCGGAGTCGGCGGCCACCCAGGACCGCGCCGCGAGGCCGAGCGGGTCGCTCACCGTCAGCTCCATGGGGCCGACCTCGTGCACACCGCGTCGGTGGGTGGGCACGCGGTAGCTCACCCGCACGGGGGTGCCCGCCGGCAGCGGCGAGACCACGAAGCGCGCCTCGCGCCGCCCCGCGTCGAGTGGCTCGGTGACGGTGAGCAGGGGAGTGGCCGCGGCCGCGGTCCCGTGGACGATGACCCGGCCCTCGCCCCCCACGTGGACCCGGGCCGGCTCGAGACCCCGGGTCAGCTCCAGCGCGGGCCGACGGGTGGAGGTGGCCGCGGCCGCGGCCACCAGGAGGAGCCCGCCGGCGATGCCGAGCCCGGCGAGCGCCTCCGAACCCAGCACGCGGCTGGCCACCACGAGGGCCGCGCTCGCTCCGGCCAGCGTCCAGCCGCGGCCGGTGAGCGCGATCCCTGCGTGACGGGTGCGTGCGGCCATGGCTCTCCGCTCAGCCGGAGGCGCCGGGCACCGGGACC
>CAZCYE010000159.1:0-1813 GCA_964502775.1 uncultured Bifidobacteriaceae bacterium
GTGCCTCCGGTGCCGCCGGTCCCGCCGGTCCCGCCGGTCCCGCCGGATTCCCGGGTGCCCCGGGCCCCACGGGCGACCGGCCCGGGGGGCGCCGTCGGCACTCCGCTCGGTCCCCGGGAGGTCAACACCGAGCCCACGCCCGTCGTCGAGCCGCGCCCAGCGGGCCAGCGGAATGCTCCGGGTCGGCCAGGTGCGGGCGGGGCGCGTGCACCGCGTGATGGCCGGCCTCGTGATCCGGGTACGCGGTCTCCCGGGAGTACGCCGCGCTCCCGCCCGCCGCGACGCCGGGGCCGGCGGCGCCGGGTGCTCATCGTGCTCGGCGTGTGCTCCGTGCCGTTCCTCGTCGCGCTGGGCTGGTTCTACATGCAGCTCGAGGAGCCGTTCTCGAGCCCCGGCGACGCGGTCACGATCCGGATCCAGGAGGGCTGGGGCACCGACGACGTCGGCCAGGTGCTCGCCGACAAGGGCGTGATCGGCTCCACGCTCGCGTTCCGGGCCTGGACGACGATCGCGGGGGCGCCCTCGTTCCAAGAGGGCGTCTACGAGATCCCCCGGGGCCTCGGCATCCGCGGCGCGCTCGCCACGCTCGCGGGCGCGCCCATGGGCGAGCCCGACGTGAAGGTGACGTTCCGGCCCGGGCTCCGCCTCGACGAGATTGCGGCCAAGGTCGGCGAGCTCGAGGGCAAGAGCGCCGAGCGGTTCCTCGAGCTCGCGAACTCGGGCACCATCCGATCCAAGTACCAGCCCGAGTTCGTCACGTCCCTGGAGGGGCTGCTGTTCCCCGACACCTACTTCATCGGTGCCAACGAGAGCGAGGAGTCGATCCTGACCCGCCTCGTCGCCCGCTTCGACGAGGTCGCCGACGAGGCGGGCCTCGGCGCTGCCGCGGCGCCCTACGACGTGGTGCGGGTCGCCGCGCTGATCCAGACGGAGGCCAAGCTCGCCGAGGACGCCCCCCTGATCTCGGCGGTCATCGCCAATCGCCTGCGTGACGGCATGCTGCTCCAGATCGACGCCACGCTCTGCTACGCCAAGGGTGGTTGTCCTCCGGTGCCCACCGTCGCCGACAAGGCCATCGCCTCGCCCTACAACACCTACCGGTTCCCGGGCTTGCCGCCGACGCCCATCGCCAGCGTGACGAAAGCGAGCCTCGAAGCCGCGCTCGCGCCCGCCGACGTGGACTTCCTGTTCTATGTGCTCTCCGATGCCAACGGGAAGCACGCCTTTGCCACCACCCTGGCCGAGCACAACCGCAACGTCGCCGCGGCGCGGGCCAAGGGGCTGCTGTGACCGCGGCCGGTCGTCGGTCGTGGCGGTCCTGCCCCCGGTGAGTGCGGAGGTCACGGGGTCCACGGTGCTCGCCGGCATCGTCGGGGATCCGGTCCGACACTCCCTGTCCCCGCGGATCCACAACGCGGCCTACGCGGCGTTGGGGCTCGACTGGGTCTACGTCGCGTTTCCGGTCGCCCCGGGCCAGGCCCCGGTCGCGCTACGAGGGTTGGCCGCCGCGGGCGTGGCCGGCATCAACGTGACCATGCCGCACAAGACCGACGCCGCGCGTACCTGCGACGAGCTCGATGCCACCGCCGTCGCGCTCGACAGCGCGAACACGATCGTGGTGCGGGACGGGGCCATGCACGGTACGTCGACCGACGGCGAGGGCTTCATGCGATCGCTCGGCGATGAGGGGGTCGACGTGGGCGGCCGACGCGTCCTCGTGCTGGGTGCTGGCGGGGCGGCGCGCGCCATCGTGCTCGCGCTCGGGAATGCCGGCGCGCGGGTGGTGGTCGCGGCGCGGGCCCTCGATGCGGCG
>CAZCYE010000160.1:0-1803 GCA_964502775.1 uncultured Bifidobacteriaceae bacterium
TCTGCTCGCCGGTGAGCAGCGCCCGCACGATGACCGCCCATTCCTTGAGCGCGAGCGTCCGCACGGGTTCGGCCGTCATGGCCGCGAGGATAGGGCGACTACCTCGTCACGCCCACGCCCGTGAGCGCGATGGGGCGCCCGTCGAGATCCTCGGGAAGGGGAACATCGAGCAGACCCAGGATCGTGGGCGCGATGTCGAGCACATGCCCACCCGGTGCCTGGAGATCGACCTCGGCGGCCGAGGCCCCGTTGACCGAGATAGCGGGGCCAGCGGCCCACAGGCGCGCGCGGGGATTGTGGTCGCCGGTGCGGGGCAGGGAATCCGGCGCGGCATCCGCCCTCTGCCACAGCGGTGCCTCCACGTCGCCCACCCGCTCGGACCAGCATGCGGTGATCGGCGCGAGCTCGGGCTCGAACCCGCACACGAGGTCGGGGACGGCCGGGTTCCGGTCGGTCCCGAACACGTCGTCGGCGTGGACCGCGAAGGTGATGATGCGCCGACCGGAGCGTGGATCCTCGAGCTCGAAGAGCGCGGCACGGATGTCGTCGAGGAGCTCGCGCGCCTCCGCGCCAGAGCGCACCTGGCCGTGTGGCTCGCGACCGGCCAAGTTGAGCCGGATCCCTCCGCAAAAGCCGTGCGGCATCGCCGCCGCGCGCGTCGAGCGCAGGGTCAGGTCGAGCTGCGGCTGGTACCCGAGCCTCGTGCCGTGCCGCAGCTTCACCGACTCGGGCGCGAGACGGTAGAAGGCGGCGCGCAGTGGTCGGGGCAGACGATCGGGCAGGCGCGTGAGCGCGCCGGCCCGGGGTCCGTATCCGAGGCGGTGCAGCACCTCGGGCAGCAGCAGCGGACCACCCACGTAGTTGCCCATGCCGTGCGAGCTGGCCACCAGGATCGTCGCGTCGGGCCCGGCGTGGTCCATCACCTGCCCGAGGGCCGCGTCCAGCGCGTCGTAGACGTCGTCGATCGCGTCACGGAACCGTTGCGGCGCGCCGACGTCGTGGAACGCGCTCGACGGGTCCCGGTAGCCCCACAAGTGGTGACCCGCGGAGTGGCCCTCGGAGAAGTTGGTGATGAACAGGTCCCAGTGCCGGCGGTCCAGGAGGTCGCAGACCATCCAGGTCTTCGTGAGAAGACCCTCGTCGAGCGCGTCGAGCAGGCGGTGCAGACCTGACGGTCCGGAGGCATTGAGGACGTCGCTCGGGAGCAGGAACTCGGGCTCGTCGGGGCGCACCGAGGGTGGGCGCACCGGGTGGTACCCGTAGCGATCGAGGATCTCGGGCAACAGCTCGGGCGGATCACTCGACGGCGCGAAGGTCACGTCGTGCGCGCCCCAATCGGTGAGCTGGGCACCGCCGAGGCCGGGAACCACCACGGCCTGGGGAATGTCGATGGCGGCGACCACATGCCCGTGGCGACCCGCGGTCACCCAGAACTGCTGCTCGGCGTGGATCTCGTCCTTGGTCACCGGGCGCAGCGTTGCCTCACCGGGATGGATCTGGCCCGTATGCCATACCGGCCCCAGGCGCGCCGCCGACCGCCCGGTCGCGATCTCGGTCCAGATCACGCCGGGCAGCAGTCCGATCGAGCTGGCGAGTGGCACCTCCATGCCGCGTGCGCGCAGGGCCCGCAGCGCGGGGAAGCGCGACCCGTCATCCGCGGTGTCGAGGACGGAGGTCTCGAAGGCATCCAGGAAGACCACGAGCACGCGTGCGGACATGCTCAGGCGACACCCGCGCCCATGGCGAGGTCCAGCGCGTGCCCGTCGAGGTCCGGTGGCTCGGGGACGCCCAGGAGGCGCAGCA
>CAZCYE010000161.1:0-1784 GCA_964502775.1 uncultured Bifidobacteriaceae bacterium
CGGGCCCGGCTTCGATCCCGGCCAGCTCCCGCCGCCCGGCAGTGGGGGTGCAGGCGCAGCCGTGGGCTTCGCGCACGCCCAGATCGGCAAGCCCTACTGCTACGCCGGGGTGGGCCCGTCGTGCTTCGACTGCTCCGGGCTCACCATGGCCGCGTGGCGCACCGGCGGGGTGTTCATGGGGCACAACGACAGATCGCAGATCAACTCGTTCCCCAATGTGCCGATGGGCGCCATCATCCCCGGCGACATCCTGTGGTACCCGGGCCACGTCGGCCTCTACGTGGGCGGCGGTACCGCCATCGACGCCCCCCACACCGGCGCCTTCGTCCGCTACCAGGGCATCGGCTCCTACCAGCGCGCGGCCCGACCCGGCTGAGTCCGGCTCTTCCTGCTCGATCCGGTCTCTCGACGATCAGCGTTTCGCGTCCGCGTGACGAACCGAACCTGGCTCAGGGGATGACGAGCATCCCGAGCTCGGCTTCGAGCTGCGGGCGAGGTTTGACGCCGAGCGCCGAGCGCTCGAGGCGACCGTTGCGGAACAGCCCGATCATGGGGATGCTCTGCACTTCGTAAGTCTGGGCGAGGCTGGGCTCCTCGTCGATGTTGACCTTCACCACCTTGTACGCGCCCTGGCGCATCGCGGCGATCTGCTCGACGATCGGTGAGACCTGCCGGCACGGCGCGCACCACGGCGCCCAGAAGTCCACGATGACCGGGACCTCGGCACGCAGCACCTCGGACTCGAAGGTCGCGGTGGTGACGGCCTTGACGAGTGGCTCGTTCGCCTCGTCGGGCACGGGCTCGCTCGGCTGCTCGCCCGCCACCACCGCCAGGAGCCACGCGTGCGCGTCCTGCAGGCTGGGCATGCTCACCGCGTGGTCCATCGGGTAGTCGTGGAACGACACCGGCACGCCGTGGGACGCGAGCATCTCGGCGAGCACGCGGCCCTGATCCACCGGGACGAGGGAGTCATCGGTCCCGTGCTGGACCAGCACGGGGATGCTCGCGCCGGCGTCCCAGTCGAAGTCGAGATCCGCGATCTGCTGGGGCATTGCCACGCTCATCGCGAGGATCCCTGCCGGGTGCGCGCGTTCGGAGCGTCGCAGCCCGAGCATCACCGCGAGCCCCGCGCCCTGGGAGAACCCACCCACCACGGCCTGGCCGCGCGTCTTGCCGTGCGTCTCGCAGACCTCGTCGAGCACGTCGTCGATCTGGTCGAGCACATCGAGGAAGGTGGCGTTGGCATCCGGACCACCGTCGAGGAGCGCCAGGTCGTACCAGGCGAACCCTGGCGGGGAAGCCACCGGACCCCTCGGCAGCACGGTGAGGAAGCGACCTTCGGGGTCGAGGTACGGGAGCAGCCCGCCGAGATCCTGCTCGTCGGCGCCGTAGCCGTGCAGCAGCAACAGCACACGCTCGGCCGTCGGCGGACCGACCACGTTGAACACGAGGCTCATCCTGCGAATGCCTTGGTCGTCATGCTCGGTTCTCTGGCTTCGGGGAATCCGATCATGACACGTCGCGTCGCGGCGCCGACGCGACTGAACCAGTGACGCTCGCGTCCCGACGAGCAAGGAAGCCGATACGCGCTCGGTAGGCTCGGCTCCGATGCGCTCCCCGTGTTCGCGGCCCCGATCACGGTGACCATCCCGGAGGTTCCTCGAGGGCTCGAGGGCGTGATCGTCGCCGACACCGAGATCGGCGACGTGCGGGGTCTCGAGGGCTTCTACCACTACCGCCAGTACGACGCGGTGCAGCTCGCCCGCAGGTGCTCCCTCGAGGAC
>CAZCYE010000162.1:0-1660 GCA_964502775.1 uncultured Bifidobacteriaceae bacterium
GGCTCATCGCGTGCCTCGAGGGCGCCATGATCCACGGCGTCTTCCACGGCGACCTCCACGGCGGGAACCTGCTGGTGCAACCCGGAGGGCGCACGGTGCTGTTCGACTTCGGGATCACCGGCCGGCTCGGGGAGCGTCAGCGGATCGCTTTCCTGCGGCTCATGCTCGCGGGCACCGCGGGCGATATGAAGGGCCAGCTCGCCGCGCTGCGCGATCTCGGTGCGTTCCCGCCCGACACCGACATCGACGCCGTGTTCACCGACCTCGAGCTCGACCAGCCCCTGCCCGATCCCATCCAGATGTCGGCCGACGAGATGGTGGGCCAGATGGAGACGCTCATCAAGAAGCTGCTCGCCTACGGGGCCCGGACACCGAAGGACCTGATGCTGTTCGTGAAGAACCTCATGTTCCTCAACGGCGCCACTGCGAGGCTCGCCCCCGAGCTCGACATGATCGGCGAGCTCGTGCACATCCACCAGTACTTCACCCAGAACTTCGGCGACCAGCTCGCGCGTGACATCGGCGCCTACGCCACCCGCGCGCCCGACGTGGCGGGTATCAAAGCCAGCTTCATGGTGGGTGAACTCGAGGGCGACGTGCTCACCTTCCGTGAGCTCCAGGAGCGGCGCCGGCTGATCATGGAGCGCATGAGCAAGGCCCGGACCCGCCGCCGAGCCTGAGCCGCGCGCAGGCGCAAGACTCAGGCCGAGTGCCCGAGCTCCCCCAGATGCAGGCCCTGGCCGAGCGTCTCGACGCTGCGCTCGGAGGGCGCCCCTTCACCGGTTACGACCCGGTGGGGTTCACCGCGCTCAAGACGGTGGCCCCGGCCCCGGAGGTGCTGGTGGGCAAGAAGCTCGAACGGGTCGGACGGCGGGGGAAGTACCTCGTGCTCGAGCTCGACGGCGGATTCCGCCTGCTCGTGCACCTCTCGCAGGCCGGACGCGTCGACATCGAGGATCCGCCCAAGCGCACCCGGGGCAAGGGGGTGGTGCGTCTGGTGTTCGGTCCGAGCGCCGCGGGCGGTACGGCGCGTGCGCTGTACGTACGCGAGCACGGGACCGAGCGCAAGGCGGCGTGGTGGGTGCTCGCGCCCGGTGATCCCGGACCGCTGGCCCGTCTCGGCCCCGAGCCCGACGACGCGGCGTTCGCCGCGCTCGTGCACGCCGGCGTCGACCAACGCCGGGTCCACACGCTGCTGCGCGATCAGAAGACGGTCGCCGGGATCGGACGCGGGTACGTCGATGACATCCTGTGGCGGGCGGAGATGTCGCCCTACGTGACCCTCGGCAAGCTCGATGCCGACCAGCGCGCCGGCCTGGTGGACGCGGTCCGAGCCGTCCTCGCCGATGGGCTCGCGGCCGAGCGCCGTCGCACCGGCGGGCTCGGGGAGGCCAAGTTGGGTGAGGCGTTCGCGGTGCACGGCCGTCACGGAGCTCCGTGCCCGCGCTGCGGCACCAACCTCCGGCGCGTCTCCTACGAGTCGTACGAGGTCACCTACTGCCCGGCGTGCCAGACGGAAGGCAAGGTGCTCGCCGACCGCCGGATGTCGCGCCTGCTCAAGTAAGGAGCGGCGAGCAGCGAGGCGCGACCAGGGAGGCGGAGCGACGAGCGCCCGCGAGCCGGGTAACCCGGCGAGCAGCGAGGCGCGACCAGGGAGGCG
>CAZCYE010000163.1:0-1596 GCA_964502775.1 uncultured Bifidobacteriaceae bacterium
GCGAGCACCGCCGAATACGGCCGGATCTTCGAGGCGATCCTGAGCCTGGCGTGGGCCGGCGCCCGGCATCCGAAGATCAAGGTCGGGACGAGCGTGATCGTCGTCCCCCAGCGGAACGCCGTGCTGCTGGCCAAGGAGCTGGCGACGCTCGACGTGCTGAGCGGGGGTCGGGTGATCGCGGGTGTCGGCGTGGGCTGGAACGAGAAGGAGTTCGCGAATCTCGGCGCTGCGGATCGCTTTCACGTCCGGGGCGCCTACCTCGACGAGACGATCCGGCTGTGGCGGCACCTCTGGGCGGGCTCCGGGGAGCCGTTCCGGGGTAGGTTCCACGATCTCCACGACTACGTGTTCGATCCCCTCCCCTCGCAGGGAGCGGGGCTGCCGATCTGGGTCGGGGGCGGGTCGGACGCCGCGTGCCGCCGCGCGGGGACGCTCGGGGACGGGTGGCACTCGAGCGCACTCGGACCCCCGGGCTACGCGAAGCGCGTCCCCCAGGTCCTCGCCGCGGCGAAGGCCGCTGGCCGCCCGGCGCCGGTGCTCAGTGCGCGCGTCCGCGTCCGCCTGGACGAAACGTCGGGGGATGGCTACGCGATGCGCGGTACGGCCGAACAGGTCGCCGCAGAGGTGCGGGCCTTCGCCGATCTCGGCGCCGCGATGCTCGTGCTGGCGTTCGGCGCGACGGATCCCGCGGGGATCGTGGCGGCTGCGGAGCGGTTCGCCCGCGAGGTGGCGCCGCTCGTCTGAGAGCCGCTCAGTTTGGCGAGGGCGGCGCGGGCGGGAAGTACCCGCCATCGAGCAACGTGCGATCGCCCAGCGGCTCGGGCAGCACGACCAGAGCCGGCGTTCCGGGCGGACCGGGACACGTTTGCATACCCTCGTGCGGTCGGACCCCGATCGTAATCGCGACTGAGTCGGCTCCGTAGTCGACGACCGGCGCCGACATGCGCCCAGTCGCGGGCGCGCCGCCGGAGCAGGCCCGCTCCCAGACGAGGATGTTCACCTCCGTCGATGCCGCCACTGGAGCGGGGTACGCGGGATTGAGCGCCCACGTCGCCGGCCCGAACTCTGGCGACAGCACGACCATTAACGTGCAGGAGCCGATGCCGCTCGGTTCCCACCGGCCGCCGGTGTTCGTCACGTCGATCGAGATCCACTCCGTATCACCGCCCCCTGCGGGCCGCGCCAGGAACATCGCGCCCGACTCGTGGCGTGCGGCGAGCCGCCATGTCAGCCCGTCGGCCCCGGGAAACGCCTCGCCGAACTTCACGAACGTGGCGCGTAACGCATCGAACTCCGGCCCGACTGCCGTCTCCGCTCCGGGCGGTGCGTCCAGGGCGGCGGCGGGGAAGGTTGCTCCGCCACACGTGAGGTCGGGGTCGCCCGATCCGACGACGGCCGCCGGAAGCAACTCGGGGGTCGTGGGCCACGAAGGCCCTTGAGGGTCCGCGAGCTGGCCCTCTGGTGGGAAGCAGCCCGCGACGATGACCGCGGCGCTCATGAGCGCCGCACAGAGGATTCCACCGCCCCGAGCCGACATGTCAGCACGTTGCCCGGACTCTCTGACTTCGTCAATCGGGTCGATGGTCCTGCGAACCC
>CAZCYE010000164.1:0-1545 GCA_964502775.1 uncultured Bifidobacteriaceae bacterium
CCGAGGCGCACTGCGCCGGGCACCACTTCTGGGCGCACCAGGATCCGACGAGCCCATTCCACGATCCCGAGACGGCATCGCGCTTCAGCGAGACGCTGGTCGACGTCCAGGCCGGGATCGACGCGGCGATCGGTGAGCTCATCGCGCAGGCAGGTCCGGATGCCACGGTGCTGGTGCTCGCCTCGCACGGGATGGGCCCGTACGTCGCTGGCTACCACCTGCTCCCCGAGGTGCTGCACCGGCTCGGGTACGGTCCGCAGCTCGGGCCCTTGCTCACGGCGAAGGCCAAGCTGCCCCACCTGGTCCGGGCCGTCCTGAACCGCCTGACGCCACCCCCGATCGCGCGGCGCAACGCCATCAAGCACGGCTGGCATCCCCATCTCGACCTCGCGGAGCCAAGCACCCGGGCCGCCGTCGTACCGAACGCCCGCTGCGGTGCCGTCCGGCTCAACCTCATTGGCCGGGAGCCGAACGGCCGCGTGCGCCCCGGTGCCGAGGCGGAGGCGCTGCTCCACGACCTGCGTGAGGCGCTGGTGGAGCTGCGTGACCCGCGCTCGGGCGAGCCCATCGTCACCGAGGTGGTGGTGATGGACGAGGCCTACGGCCCGGCGCGGCATCCGGCGGCGCCCGATCTCGTGTGCGGGTTCCGCGGCGATCTCGCCCCGATCATTGCGTGCGAGTCACCCCGCGTCGGGCGCGTAGAGGTTCCGCTCTGGCGGCCCCCGGACGCGGTCGCGGACGCGCTGCCCCGCACCGGGGACCACACCCCGGTGACGCGCCTGTGGGCGGCAGGGCCCGGGATCGACCTGACGCGTACGCCCCGGGACGCGCACGTGCTCGACATCGCGCCGACGGTGCTGCGTCTCCTCGGCGTCCCCGCGCCATCCGACCTCGACGGGCGCGCCTGGGAGCTGGCCGTGGGCGCGGGGGTCGGCTGAGCATGCCCGCTCGCATCATCGTGATCGGCTTGGACGCCTTCGAATCCACGGTCGTGGAACGAGCGGCGAACACTCACCGATTCCCGACACTCGCGGCGCTCGAGCGCCGCGGCGCCAAGATCTCGCTCGCGAACTCGGTGGACGTGCTCCCGGCCGCGATCTGGCCCGAGATCAGCACCGGGCAGCTCGGGGCGAAGCTCGGCCTGTTCTTCTACGCCGGGCAGATCCCCGTGGGCGAGGCGACGACGCGCTGCGTGCGCGAGGAAGAGCTCGACGCCGAGGACCAGTTCTGGGTGGTCGCCGGGCGTCACGGCAAGAAGGTCGTAGCCGTCGACATCCCCCAGTCGGTGGTGGCCCCCGATCTCGGTGGGGCCCAGCTCATCGAGTGGGGTGCCCACGACATCGCGTTCACGCCGCGCAGCGACCCCCCGCAGCTCCGCGCCGAGCTGCTCGCCCGCTACGGGCGCTACCCGCTGCGCACCCAGGACGTGGCCGCCGAAGACCTCGCCCACTACCTGCTGCCGTGCGACGTGCTCGCCGGCACCGGCAGGAGCGGACTCGACCAGCTCCGCACCGATCTGCGCGCCGGCCTCGCGCTCAAGACGCG